>JABSRR010000275.1 GCA_013215025.1 Pseudomonadales bacterium | reverse complement strand
GACACCATAAATTTATGGCAATACCGTTTTTAGTGTTTTTTGTTGTTTTTGTTTGGTTTTATGTTTTTTTGTTTTTCACGGTACCGTCTTTAGCACGTTTTTAGGTGACCTAAAAACTACAAAACAATGCCGGTAAGCCAAAAACCTACAAACTATAATTACTTTACTTCGAGTTATCCCCACCATTATGAGAGGTTCATGGCATCAGCTGCCACAAATAGCAGGAGTAGTCGTAGTAGAGGATTAGTGGTAGAAGACGTAGTAGTAATAGTAGTAGTGGCAGTAGTAGACCCAGTAGACGTATAATTGGCATGTAATGGACATACAATAAACATGTAATGCATACACTCCAGCTTGTATTTTCTATCGAAGCGCAAGTCCGCATCTACTGGAGCTGCTCGAATCTGCTATTGTACACTGTCCACTTGAAACAGCATCTCATCACAAGTCTTAAGCTCATCACTACCCTCTGCGCGTGGACTGCATGCAGTGCAGTGCATATGCGTTTGTGTCGCCGAAGTACGGATCCACATGCACTCACCTGCATACATACACCTCACATGAGTTCAACCAACCACGTCACACAGTCCTAACATTATTGTCACATGCCGGCAGTCCCGCGCAAGGGCTCAATCGCCTCTCAGACAACCGGAAACTAGGCGTCCGCAATCTGTAGCAGGGCAACTGCCGCCAGAAACACACCGACATTCTCACACAGAGACACACCCAATTCCACGTGAGCGCATCCATGCGATCGCCCCAGACGGTGTTGTTAGTGTTGGTAGCACTGCGCATCCATGCGGTCGCCCCAGAACAACAAAGCACTGTAACTCAAACTGTTGCTTCACGCAAGCACATGCAAACACTTCACAAAGGATCTGGACACTTGATGCACGTCACATGCTCATCACTTACAATAACCGCATGCATGGAATCAGCACAACACGCAATCATCATGCAATCATCAGCATGACAGGCGGAACCTGCCAACAAGAGCACACGGGCACACACCCACACACACAATCTGAATTGTTTTCCGTCGAATGTCTGGTCTGCATCTGTCGGAGCTGCTCGAATCTGCTGCTGTACACTATCCATTTGCACAGAACAACAGCTCATCACCAGTCTTACACTCATCACTACCGTCTGCGCACGGACTGAATGCAATGCATTGAATATGCGTCCGTGTCACCGACGAACGGCTCCACATGACAGAGATAAGCATGCATACAATACATACACTCCTGACACTCAATACATACATTGCAAACATTACATACATAATGCCGTCAATGAAATCACACACTCATAACATTATGGTCAGATGCCATCAGTCCTGCGCACAAGTTCAAGCGCCCTTCAGACGACCACACTCTACGCGTTTGCAGGCCCTAGAATGCCAACAGCCGCAATCACCACACCCGCATGCTCCTCCACTTTTGTGACTGCGCGCATGCTATCGCCCCAGACGGAGTCGTCCGTGTTGGTAGCACTGCTGTTGGCGTTCAGCTGCCACTCATGCTCTCCAGCCACCCAGAATTGCTCTTGTGTGCGGAACACCATTTGTCTGCCATGGAACCTCTGGCCATCGCCAGACTGCGACAGTTGGCCTTCTGAAGCAGCATACCAAGTATTCCCATCATCATCTGAGCTTATTGAGATGGCCATGACTTCACCGTCAACCCCGGTAGTTGTCCGCTGGTCACACACATAGAGTTGGATCTCCCGCACGAAGCGGTACGTGTACTGGTAGCCCCCATCGAAAGCTCTCTGAGTTCCGATCGACAGCGTCACCGGCAGCTCCTTTGGGTCGGAGTATACAACCGTGGTGGCCATCGGACAATCTATTCCGCCTGCCGATTCGACTTTGCAAGTGGCTGCGCGTGGTTATTGAATGACTCAGACATTTGCCTATGACAATGACACTCACACTTTGGCTTGGCGTGTTAGCTAGACATGACCTGTGTCACTTCACATGCAGTACTAAGATTCTGATAGCTAGTGGTGGGGATAACTTGGTAGTTGTCTGGTGATCACACACATACATATTGATATCATCCGCGACGCAGTAGTTGTACTCATAGCCTCCGGCATACAACCATGGCTGATATCGGACTATCTACTTCGCCTATCGACTTCGCCTATCGATTCGAATTTGCAAGTGGCTGCGCATGGTTATTGCATGAATCAGAAAGTTGACTAGGGCAGTGAAACCCACAAGCACATCACATGTTAGCTAGACATGTCCCGCGCCACTTCACATGCAGTACTGAGGTTTCTAGGAGTGCACACTGCTGCCATGTACAGCAGGCTTGCCAGACATGTCAGTTAGGGTCTGTCGTTGGCAGGGG
>JABSRR010000274.1:1816-2361 GCA_013215025.1 Pseudomonadales bacterium | reverse complement strand
TGTAAATATGCCTCAAACGCTATAGAATTATAGGCTTATAGCTATTTACGATATGGCATTTTAATGGCAAGCGATAATAACGACAGTAAAACCAAGCAAGCGCTTCCGGAAGCATTTGACGATATTTTGTTCAATAGTCCGTCTGAAGATGATTTATCTGAATCAAGCTTACAATCTGCGGAGGCTATCGACAGCACTAGCTTTAGCAGTGATGAGTCTTTTGATGATATTTTGTTTGCCGATCAAGCCGCTGCTGAAAAAATTATCGAAAATGTCAGCAGTGAAAGAGAACAGAGCGATCTCTCAGATAAAACCATTGCTCACAATAACGATAATGCTGTTAAAGCAAAATTCAATACAAACCCTAGCAAAGTAGCGCCTGCTAAAAATACTGATGCCAGCATCGAAACCGTCATGCCGTCTGCTGATGATGTTACTGAGATGTCTGGGTTTGATAAGACTCAGCCTGGCGAATCGTTAACGCAAGATTACCCCAATGCTATTGCTGATAAGGAAGCGGAACATGAAGATGCCCTGTTTCTCGA
>JABSRR010000274.1:0-1806 GCA_013215025.1 Pseudomonadales bacterium | reverse complement strand
TGCCTTGTTTTCATCCGATGCCGAATTAATTGCTGCCAGCGATGCTGAGCTGCCTGCTGATGATCTACCTGCTGCAACGCAGGACTCATCCCCGTTTAGCCATAATGATAAGGCCGGCATAAAGCACAATGTAGATCAACAGTCAGCTCACTCAGCACAGCCAGCTTCGAATTTTCAATATCTCAATCTTCAGTCAACGAGTTTTATTCGCGCTGCTGCAGATTCGGCTGTTTCATCAGAAGCAAATAAGACAAGCGAGACAAGAGAAGCAAGCCCTGATAGTGCCAACTTTGAAGAATCTACGCCATCTGGCGTCATTCCATCAGCTTCGAGAAAGCCTTCATTACACGTTTTAAATAATAGTCACCGCTTGCAAACAGTGGCAAAAAAAACCTTCATTGAAAAACCAAAGCCAGAGCCGCAAATTGAACAGCATCAAACCAATACAGAAAGTTCAAAGGCGAAATTGTTTGCCAGTAAAGCCAAGCATAATTTAAGTGATATGTTAGGCGCTGAGCTGCCGGACAGAGAAATTAGTTTAGATTTTAAGTTCAGCCTGCAAAAAGGCAAAAAAGAGCTCGGCGACTTACCTAGCAAAAAAGATATTGAGAAATATCTTGCTCAAAAAGGCGCCAGCTTTAATCAAATTCTGAAGCATAGCGATAGAGATATTTTACTTATCGCCAAGTATAAGCTTTCACCAAATGATCGTTTGCGCTTGCTCAGTCTTTTTTTACCGTTTTTCTTTGCTAAAGCCCAACAGCTAGCCATAAGCTTTGAACGTAAAGCCTTTGATGCTAAAAACACCTCTCGTCTAGAACAATTATCACTGAGCCAATCCTCTATTAAAGGCCTGATTAGCGGTTACAAACAGATTTATGCCGAATTGTATGCGCTCAATAACTTTCAGTATAAGCGTCAGCAAGCGCAAGCTAACCAGGTAGCTTTCCATCTCTGTTTATTATTGTGTCTTGAGCAACGCCTATTGTTCGCCAGTAAAGCAAAAGTCAGTGCGCATTCTATTAAAACGTTTAATAAACTCGCAACGGTACTTCGACATTATGAACCTGATGAGTTTAATGCCGTTAGAAAATGTGTTACTGAAAAGACGCCTCGATCTATTGCACAACTCTGGACAAAATATCAGCTTTTGCTGTGTTTTGACTCAAGTGATATAGCAACCGGTCTTCAGCCCCAGCTTATTGCTTATTTGGATCAACAGCTGCTGAACCAGATTCAATTAGTATTGCCGGAAGACATAGATTATCTTGATGCTTCGCAATACCTGATTCTGAATGAAAACCATGACTGTCGACCAAGTTTACTCGATCTTAGTGATACCTCTAACGAACAAGTACAGCTGAAGTTAAACGCATTTAACCAGCGAGATAGTCAAAGTGGCGATTACTGCTTCATTGCGGTGGACAATTTATTTAATCAAATTAAACATGATTTTTCTAAGCAGCTAGCTATTCTTGAAAATCAGCATAATTTTGATAATCAGCCTATCGACGCATTACAAAAGCTGCAAATATCAGCAAACTTTTTCGCCAGCATGAATAAATATGTGGCTGGCATAGAGCAAGACCTTAAAAAGTCCAGCTACAGCTTGGTGTTAAACCAGCAAATAGAAGTGCGCCTTGGTATCACAGCGATTCAAGATTATATCGAATCATTGATGAAGCGTATTGATGAGGAATCCAGTCAACGCTCTACTGCTGAGCAGAATAAGCCCGCTAAATTTGGCTTTCGCGATTGGTCTATTGCCTCTGAACAACAAGGACTCTTATATTTACAGACACAGCT
>JABSRR010000273.1 GCA_013215025.1 Pseudomonadales bacterium | reverse complement strand
AAGCCACCATTTTGAGTAGTGTTTAAAATGGGTATATAATTTAAACTCCATTCAAATTCAGCAAATCTGAATTTGGTTGGTTTATATAGATTCATTGAGGACCCCCCTTTTGCTGTTCAATTCAGTTATATTTACTGTAACAACATATACCATTATCATCATGTCTGGAAAAGGTAAGGGTGCACGAGGAAAGAAGACCGGTGGGTCCAAGTCTCGTTCCGCAAAAGCTGGTCTTACCTTCCCCGTTGGACGTTTGGGCCGACTTTTAAAGAAGGGTCGCTATGCCAAGCGCATTGGAGCTGGAGCTCCCGTGTACATGGCTGCTGTTCTGGAATACCTCGTTGCAGAACTTCTCGAGCTCGCTGGAAATGCCGCTCGTGACAATAAGAAGACCCGCATCATCCCACGTCATATCCAGCTCGCTGTCAAGAATGACGAGGAATTGAACAAGTACCTCGGCCGCGCAACCATTGCCGCCGGTGGTGTTCTGCCTAACATTCACGCCGTTCTCCTTAAGAAGAAGGCTGACAAGGGTGCTGCATCGCAGGAACTCTAAATGAATTCCTCCACGATTCAAAAACCAGGCGTTTTTAAACGCCACCAGTATTTAATTTCAGTAGGCTAATACAAAAAGTGATATTCCAAATTCGGAACTTTGGATCCAACAACGCAACTCATATATTTTTCATTGACACTGAGCATTATTCTTAGACTAGTCAGCCAGTTTGGAAATCTTTTTTGTTTTTGGTGGTGTCGAATGACACCTGTAGTTTTGAATGGATTGCCGCTGTTTTATGCGCCAAATCCATAGAGGGTCTTTCCTTGACGCTTGAGAGCGTAGACCACATCGAGGGCCGTGACGGTCTTCCTGCGTGCGTGCTCAGTGTACGTGACAGAATCCTTGACAACGTTCTCAAGGAAAACCTTCAGAACGCCTCGTGTTTCCTCGTACATGAGTCCAGAAATGCGCTTCACACCTCCCCGACGAGCGAGACGACGGATGGCAGGCTTTGTGATGCCTTGGATGTTGTCACGCATAATCTTGCGATGACGTTTGGCGCCTCCCTTGCCAAGGCCTTTACCTCCCTTACCTCGTCCAGACATGGTGTAGTTGAATACTTGTGAGTATTGTTTCAGATTATCTGAATTGATCGACCATTTTTTCTCACCTCATGAGTGCACACCTCTACACAATGGGTGCTTAACTATAGTCATCAACCTCGTACAAATAAACCAACCAAATTTATTGGAGTTCTTTTTTAAGATGTTAATTTCAGTAGTTCAATTCAATTACATTGATAGTACTCCAAGTACATAAATACCTATCACCATGGCTCGTACCAAGCAAACTGCTCGCAAGTCCACCGGGGGCAAAGCTCCGCGCAAGCAGCTGGCCTCCAAGGCTTCTCGCAAAGCAACTCCATCCACGGAAGGTGTCAAAAAGGCACATCGCTTCCGCCCCGGAACTGTTGCACTTCGCGAAATCCGTAGATACCAAAAGACAACGGACCTTCTCATCAAGAAGGCACCCTTCCAACGTCTTGTTCGCGAAATTGCACAGGATTTCAAAGCTGACCTTCGCTTTCAGTCATCCGCCGTGATGGCTTTACAGGAAGCAAGTGAAGCTTTCCTTGTTGGTCTCTTTGAAGATACCAACTTGTGCGCCATCCACGCACGCCGTGTCACTATCATGCCCAAGGATATGCAGCTCGCCCGTCGTATTCGTGGAGAGCGATCCTAAGCGTGTATTAGATGCGCATGATCACAAACCAGGTGTCATTCGACACCACCAAAATCAGTAAGTCTATAAATAAGTCATAGTTTGAAAGTATTGTAACCAGGTTGTCATTCGACACCACCAAAATCAGTATATCTATATTTCATTGATATTGAATTGGAAAAACAAAAATGACACAGTACACTATTTGACACAGTACATTACTTTACAAAGTACACTACTTTACACAGTACACCTTATACAGTAATTCAATTGTGCGTGACTTATTTGAAGTGGCACAGTACACTACTTTACACAGTACAATACTTTACACTTTACACAATATTTGAACTGTGCGTTACTTACTTGAATTGGGAACAGCGCGAAAACGCCGGTTCCCTCTACCAGAAATTCTGCTGTGGACTACAGCATCGCTGCATCCATCGGAGTCACAGACGTCAGAGTGCAGTGACCTGCTCAGCCGATCGAGAGCCACCTTCGTGATCGTGGCCCAGCGCCAGCCAGGTAAGTTATGTAAGTTCTGTGAATGCATTGTGTAGCAAATGGTTTATAATGTTGGTGACAGCTTATTTTTTCAGTAGTTTTTAAAATCTCTAACTTTCTACGATCTTAATTTATCAAATGCGTCGGGCTACTTTTTCTGACC
>JABSRR010000272.1 GCA_013215025.1 Pseudomonadales bacterium | reverse complement strand
TGAAATAACACAACGAGGCGAAATCACCCAGTTCAATATTGTTCCACCTGATGATGTTTATTACAAGAATACCCAGAATGGCGAATCCCAATAGGTTTCGCCGTGAAGTACTCCCCAAAAATCGGACAGTAAGTTAAGGATTATCAAACCCTATAAATTTACTGAAATGAAAAGGAGAAAATTCACCTCAAAATTCAAGACCAAAGTAGTGCTGGAAGCACTTAGTGAACGTTCAACTGTTCAGGAGTTGGCCAAAAAACACGAGCTTCATCCGAACCAGATCTCGAAATGGAAAGCAGAGTTTTTGTCGAAAGCGGAATCGGTTTTTGATAGCGGTTCAAAAGCTTCTGACCATCAAGAAGACACTGAAAAGCTCTACAAAGTGATCGGTCAGCAGAAAGTCGAGATAGATTTTTTAAGAAAGGCCTCGCAATGAATCACAGCAGCAGAGAACGAAGAGAGAAGGTTTCAGATAACCATCCTTCTTTGAGCATTGCGAGGCAATGTAGGCTACTTTCTGTAGCCAGGAGCATGCACTACTATCAGCCAAAGAAAGAGAGCGATCTCAATTTGGAGTTGATGAAAGCTATTGATGCAGAACATCTCAAACACCCTTTCAAAGGCGTTAAGCGCATGGCTGTTTGGTTGAATAAGGATCAGGGTCATCAGGTGAATGAGAAGCGTATCAGAAGGCTCTATAAGATCCTGGGAATTGAAGGAATGGCTCCCAAACCTAATACTTCTAAACCTTCCAAAAAGAACCGTATCTACCCTTATTTACTCAAAAACCTGAAAATAACCAGACCCAATCAGGTTTGGGGAATTGACATCACCTATATTCCTGTGAAGGGTGGATACCTCTACCTGGTGGCTATCATTGACCTTTACAGCCGTTTTGTGGTAGGCTGGTCTTTGAGTAATACCATGCAAGCAGAGTGGTGCAAAGAAACGCTAAGAGAAGCCATAGAGGCTCATGGTACTCCTGAAATCCTCAATACTGACCAAGGCAGTCAGTTTACCTCAGAGGTCTTCACAAGCTTCGTTACTTCGGATCAATTCGGTATCCGATTAAGCATGGATGGTAAAGGAAGAGCAATTGATAATGTGTTTATTGAGAGGCTTTGGAGAAGTCTCAAATACGAGCATGTTTATCTGAACCCGGCAGAGGATGGCCTGGATTGTTTCCGGGGCTTGAAGCAATACTTCAAATTCTACAATCACGAAAGAAGGCACAGTTCGATTGATGATGAGGTTCCTGGTATGTACTATCAACAGGCAAAAAAGGTGGCTGCATGATAAATCTGGACTTATCCACAGTTATCCACAAGTTATGAGTCTCCCCCAGACCCCCTCATCTAGATAGCGTTATAAACTATAATAATAATTGATTCTTTAAATATCTAACTTAACTTTACTTAATTCCTGTCCTATAAATGGGGAGTACTTCACCTGGTTGTCAAGTGCCTGGAGACCAAAATCATCAAGGATGAGCAAGGTAGCCTTACTGAGTTTGTTGAGTTCTTTGAGATAAGTACCATCGACCTTAGCCAGTTTGAGTCTGGTGAAGAGCCGGGCAGTAATCTGGTAATAGACCCGATGATCCATCAAGCAGGCCTGATGCCCAAGAGCCTGACTCAGATAGCTTTTACCCACTCCTGAAGGTCCAGTAATGATGATGTTCTCCTTTTTGTTGATGAACTCCAGAGAAGCGATCCTTTCAAAGGCATTTTTATTGAGACTTCTGGCATGGTGATAGTCTACTTCAGCCAGAGTAGCTTGTTGACGCATGGCTGCATTCTTGATCAGTCGGTCTGTCTTGCGTTGTTGGCGGTCTTCCCACTCATGGTCAATGAGCATGGCCAGGTATTCGTCATTGGTCCATTGATCGTGTTGCTGGCCTTGAAGGTGTTGCTGGTGGTGATGGGCCATGGCATGTAGCCTCATCTTCTTGAGTTTTTCCAGCGTCTGATGATTGTTCATGATAACAAAATGGGTTTAAAATGATAGATGTGATTATTGATAAGAGGATGCTCCTCGTATGTTTTCATGCTCAGGAATATGTGATTGATCACTTTGAGAGAATAGATCGAACTGATCTTCTTCCAGTCCATTTTTGAGCATATTCCGCACTACTTGATAACTGTGGGACTGACACTCCAATGCCCTTTTGCAAGCTTTATCAAGCCGTTCAGAGCCGTAGCTTTTAGCTAGTTGGATAATGCCCATGGCTCTCTTGTAATTGACTTCCGGATACTGTTGATCTGCCAGTAAGGCTTTGATGAAAGAAGTGACGTATTGACCATGTTTATCGGCCAGCCGCTCAAAGTAATCCGGGCTCCATTGGCTATAAGCCTGATGAGCACTGCTCAAGTGGTCTTTTTGCGTG
>JABSRR010000271.1 GCA_013215025.1 Pseudomonadales bacterium | reverse complement strand
GAGGGGCTTAGGATTTCGAAAGCAGACCAAGCACTCGGTTTCGCACTCTTCATTTTCTCGGTGGGTTATCAAGCTGGCCCCCGTTTTTTTAGCGCTCTCAAAGCCGACGGTTTCAAATATTTTACCGTATCGCTCGTTGTTGCAGTGTGCGCGGTAACAGTGGCCTTCTTTGCATCGCGCATGCTGGATATGCAACCCGGTGTTGCCGCTGGGTTGCTTGCGGGTGGCTTGACGAGTTCTCCTACACTGGCGGCGGCTCAAGATGCGGTTCGCGACGCGAGTATAACGATGCCGCCCGGTTATTTACCCGACGATATCATAGGCAATATCGCGAGCGCTTATGCGATTACCTACATTTTCGGTTTGACCGGCCTGATTACTCTCATCAGATATTTACCGAGATGGCTTGGCATAGATCTAGAGGCTGAGTGTCGCGATCTTGAACACTCTCCGTCAGATCGTCTCAAACCAATCAACATTACCACGCGTCGTTATCGCGTCGAGAATGCTCCGTTCACAGATTTGCCGGTTAAACAGTTGCGGGAAAAATACGGGAGCCTACTACCGGTTGCTACCGTTCTTCGTGACGGTAAAGAGGTGACGCTCGGGAGCCAGGATTTTCTGCAGCACGGTGACTTGCTTGAACTGATTGCGCCGCGCGAGTTGTTCTCAATGGATGTGCAAGAGATCGGCCCGGAGGTGCCTTTAGATTGGGATATTTCTGAGATTCAAGAGACCCGCACGGTTGTCGTAACAAACGCTGCTGCGTACGGTAAGACATTATCTGAGCTCGATATTCCTAAGTCTTTTCGAGCAATCGTTCGCAAGGTGTTGCGCCAGGGTGTTGAGTTGCCTCATCACGCCCAGCTTGAACTCAAGAAGGGCGATGTATTACACGTGGTGGGTAAAAAAGAAAATTTAGTGAGCCTCGGAAAATTTATGGGACACATCGAGGCAGATCTTCGTGAGACAGACATGCTAACTTTTGCACTCGGTATATCTGCAGGTGTGCTGATAGGGTTAGTTTCGTTTCATATTGCAGGGGTTGAAATCGGTTTAGGTAATGCAGGTGGCTTGCTCACGGCTGGGTTGGTGATCGGTTACATGCACAGTGTCAGGCCCACTTTTGGCAGGTTGCCAGAAGCTACTGGCTGGTGGCTAATGGAGTTTGGTTTGTTGTTATTTATGGCCGGTGTTGGCCTACAGGCCGGCGGGAGCTTCATAGAGACGTTGGCGTCATCCGGACCTTCACTAATTGTTGCCGGTATAGCCATTACTGTAGTGCCAATTTTAGTTGCCTACTTTATAGGGGCACGTGTCCTCAAGTTGAACCCCGCGATTTTAATGGGTGCGTTAACGGGGGCCATGACCAGTGGTGCATCACTCAGTGTCGTGACTGCCGAGGCCAAAAGTGCAGTACCCGCTATAGGTTATGCAGGCACGTACGCATTCGGCAACGTGTTACTCATGGTCGCTGGACCAATGATGCTACTAATAGGCTAATGAGAAAGGTACCACCTGTAACTTGCGAGTAACGCACAAGGATTCCGTAAGTCAGGCAGACACAAGGGCTCACGCGCGCGCTAATCGTTTTGGTCAGGACTATGACAACACGCCGTTTCCGGCCCTCACCGTCTCGCTTATCTAATATTGGACTTGGGCAACTCACAGTTAGTTTACACGTTTTATAAAACCCTATTTATCTCGCGAGAGATTTTCACTAATCCGTAAAAGTAAGGTTTGAGGTACGCGATATGAAAACCACGCCAATAGCAGTTTTCTTTGCCTGTCTGCTGACCGTCTTCGTATGTGACTCTGTTGCGGTTCAGCAAAGTGCAACGAGTGAATCTACGAACGCTACCATCTACCACAATGGTCACATACTTACGATGACTGGAGATGCACCTTACGTTGCAGAAGCTCTCATCGAGGAAAGTGGCCAAATCGTATTCGTTGGCACACTCAAGGATGCCAGGCAGCGTGTAGGCAGCAGTGCGGATGAGTACGATTTGGAGGGTGCGACGTTAATGCCTGGCTTTATCGAGCCCCACCTTCATCCGTCCCTGGCTGCAGTGATGCTTCAAAACGAAATTATTGCGCCGTATGACTGGAAGCTGCCATCCGGAGTGAAGAGGGGAGTCGCTGGTGAGAAAGAATTTCGTCAACGAATTACCGAATCCATTCAGGGGAACGCCTCAGCAGATGAGCTTTACTTCATTTGGGGCTATCACCAATTGTGGCATGGCTCACTGTCGCGAGACCTTCTCAATGAGATAGCTGGCGATAAACCCGTAGGCGTGATACATCGATCGTTTCACGAAATATTTTTGAACGATGCGGCGATTCATGCATTGGGGATAAAAGAAGAAGACTTTGCTGGCAATCCGC
>JABSRR010000270.1 GCA_013215025.1 Pseudomonadales bacterium | reverse complement strand
TCATTGTTTAACTTTGGGCGAATGGTAGAGCAAGCGCCACAGAATCTATCGAATGCTGCTCAAGATGTTGCAATGCTAGGGCTAGGCTTGGGTGATTTAGCGCGAGGCGCATCATTGCCATACTTTGCTGCTACAGGTGATGACGATGGATTTATCGAGCTAAGCGACAACATATCAGCTTATGAAGAACCAAAAACACAGGCTGCTAATATTGCGATGGACTCTGTTGCAGACTTACTAGCCCCACCTGTTATGGCTCTAGCGCCTTACTATCAGCAGGCTTATGACAGCTATGGATCATCAGAATCGCCCGATGATTACAAATCTCCATATCTTAGCGGTGCAAAAAACATGCTCTATGATTTATCTAGAGGCGTTAATGCAGCCGCATCGTCACCATTTATGTACGCATCAGACAAACTTGATGACCTAACTGACTACATGCGAGCAGAGAGAATCCGCAGAAATCGCTAAAGTTTGCGTTTGTCAATAATTAAGTTAAACTATCGTTAATGGCTTCCTGATAGCCTTTATTTATCAGAGGGCAATATTGCCAAAAAAACCAAACCATGTGAGGTAAAAGACATGAGCGACGTTGATACTGTCGAGCAGGCAAACCAAGAACAAGAACCAATTGAGCAAGTTACAAACGAACAGTTAGCAGAGGCGGGGGCTGATGCAGCTGAGTTGTCTACCCAAGACAGCGCAGAAGATGTAACAGAGCAGATTGATTTGGAAGACTTGGCGGGTGAGGCCAAAGCCCAAGGTGATGAGCAAGTCAAGGCGCATAATGCGGCTATGGCAAGCAAAAGACACCATCTGTCAAAGCAGATAAAAAGCAAAGAGGATCAGTTAAACCAGCTTGAGCAGCAACTTGAACAAGGTGTGTTACCTCAAGGTTATGAATTCAAACCTCAAAATGAGGCAAGTGAAAGACCAAACTTAGACAGCTACAAGTCGCGTTTATTCGATGACTATGAGGGCGATACAAGTTTGATGCTTGCTTACTTTAAAGAGGATGTTCGTAAATACGAGGAAGCTAACCAAGGAATAGATGCACAGCGTCAATCGCATATTGATGACGTAAAAGCTGACATTAATAGAGAAAGGAAAGCCAATGAGCAATTCATTAAAAAAACTGATGAGTTCAGGGCAATAGTTCCTAATATTGATGATGGTTTAAATGGTTTTAACGAAAAGCTTATAGAAGCGCGTGGGGTTGAAGTGGCTAACCGCTTAATGCCTCAGTTGCGCGATAATATAGGCAAAAACGCCCCTTTGGTGCTTGCTGCAATTGGCATGAATGATAAAAATTTTGATGGCTTAATTGACGCTGCAAATACTGGCGGAGATGTAGGAGTTACAAAATTTTTAACTAGGCTAGAAGATAGGCTTATCAATGGCTTACCTTCTGCAAAAACAATATCAACAGCGGCAAGCGAGAATCCTGTTGGCGGTGATGGTGCTATTGGCAATGACTACGAAAAAATATTGAAAGATATTGAATCTGGTAAGGGCAGATATGGCAGCATGACACGCTTTGAACGAGCGAAAGAAAAGCGCTCAATACAAAAACAGAAAATTGCCGCACAATAAAAGGTAATGAAAAATGTCTGAACAAACTCAAGTTATAACCGCCGCGCTCGACGCTATTGTCGAAACCGGCGAAGAATATAACCTACTTACTGATATGACCCAAACTTATGAGCCGCCTGCTGGTTCAATGGATAGGTCAAATAACCAATACTGGAAACCCATTAAGCAAAACACAAACCGTCAGTCAGGTTGGGATACAACCCCAGGCAACCCTTTAGAGCTTTCTATTAGTGGCTCTTTGGGTGAACCTGAAAACGTAAGCAATACTCTACGTGCTGATGAGCTACGTGATGAGCGGTTAATTAAGCGCAATATGTCGGCAGCTCTGCGAACACTGCTTGAAGGTGTAGAGCAAGACGCTATGCAAACTGCCGCAACTTATGGCTCGTTTTGCTTGCCTTTTGCTGGTGCGCCTGGTGATGGTGCAGGCCAAGTGCCTGTATGGGATGCCTTGGCGCAAGCTGAAAGCCGCATGTTCGGCTCAAAGCTTTACACAGGCGATGGAACTTGTTCTTTTATCAATACGCAAGCTTATGTTGCGGGTGGTAAATCTCTCGTTGAGGGTTCTGCTAACTTCCGTAACTCTTTGCCTGATGATGCTTACAATAAAGGCCAAATACAGCGACAAATTGCCGGTGTTTCTGATGTTTATCGTCACAATACGCTTTACAATTTAGAAGCTGCAACAACGGACTCGCTAACTGTTAATGGTAATGTTTCTTTGAAGCCTTTGGCTAAATCAGTAACTCCAAACAACTCAGGCGGCTTTGATAATGTTGATTTTCGTCATGGAAC
>JABSRR010000269.1 GCA_013215025.1 Pseudomonadales bacterium | reverse complement strand
AACAAATCAACACCGCGCTTTTCTTTGTACATTTGCACATCTCTAACGCGACGATACTGTTCTTGCGAGACATCCGCGGCGGTTACAGCGTCACGCACAACGGTTGGACGAATAAAAATCATCAGATTTTTCTTCACTACCGTGGTTGCCGAAGATTTAAACAATCGACCTAGCAGGGGTATATCCCCTAATAATGGCACTTTACTCACAGACTCTTGAATCTCGTCTGACATCAGACCACCTAAGATAATGGTTTCACCGTCAGCGGTAGATACCGATGTTTCAATCTTACGTTCGTTGGTAACAATAGGCGTATTAGCCTCGATGCTCGTGCCTACTAAACCTGAGACTTCCTGCATAATATCCAGAGTAATTTGATCGCCATCATTAATATGCGGCGTCACTTTTAAGGTAATACCGACATTTTCCCGTTCAATGGTTTGAAAGGGGTCGCCAGGATTAGAACCGCTGCTGCCAGTTGATGTGTAAGAGCCCGTCACAAACGGTACTTCCTGACCCACCACAATCTGCGCTTCGTTATTGTCTAAGGTCATCAGCGATGGCGTAGATAAGATATTGGCTTCAGCTGAGGTTTCCAGCGCACGCAATACCGCTAAAAAGCTGGTGCCGCCAATATCAAAATTGGCACCGCCGGCAATTCCGCCCGGAATTCCTGCAAGAGCGGCACCGATGCCTTGAATTACGTCTTCGCTATCTTCCTGAAAAGCACCTGCCGCCAGTTGAGATAACAAGCCTGGTGACTGCACCGAACCACCAAAACCAGTGTCTTCTCCGGCCAGCAGCCAGTCTGCCGATAATAAGCGATCATCCGTTTCAAAAATTTCTACAATAATCGCTTCAACCAGCACCTGCTCGCGCGGAATGTCTAGTTGCATAATCACATTATTAAGGCTTTCAAGCACTTCACCGCTGGCGGTGATAATCAGTGAGTTGGTCGCCTCATCGGCCTCAATGATTGCTTGAGCTACCCCTTTGTTTTTTGGATCTACCGCAATTTTGCTTAAACTCTGACTTACCTTGGTCAAAATGGGCGCAAGATCTTTCGCCTTGGCATGCTTTAAGGCAAATACCTGCGCATTACCGGTATTGCTGAGAGGCCCATCTAACTCTTCGATTAATCGTCTGACTTTTCGTCGCTGCTGATCTGAGCCGGTGACAATTAAACTATTGCTGCGTTTATCGGCAACGATATTTGCTTTTGCCTCGCTAGCATTCTTACTAGAAGCCGCGGGCTGGGTTAAGACTTTTTCAACAATTTTCACAAACTCTTCTACGGATGAGTGTTTGAGGCGAAAAATGTCCATCTCATTCGCTGTGGTTTTATCTAAATTTTCAATGATATTATAAATCTTTTGCACATTATCAGCGGTATCGGTAACGATAATCGCATTGGCATCAGCATAAGCAGCCATATGCCCTTGCTGAGGCACCAAAGGACGCAACACAGGAATAAGCTTGGTTGCATTGACATTTTTCAGCTCAATAATCTGCGTAATATAGGCCTGATTTTCAGTTTGAGGCTTTTTTACTTTTACCTCGGTTGAGGATGAACGCGCGGACTTGTTTGGGATAATACGCAAAATATTACCGTTTTTAATTGCTGAATAGCTGTGCGTATGCAAAACGCTCAGAAACAAATCATACACCTGCTCTTCGCTTAGCTGATCTTGCGAAATCACGCTAATATTGGCTTTTACCTTTGGATCAACCAATACCGTATAGCCGGTGATATCAGCAACAAATTTAATTAAGTCTTTTATATCGGCATCTTTGAAGTTAACCGTGTATGTCTCGGCAAAAGACGGCATGCTGCAGCTGATAGATAAACAGGCAACAACACATAGCTTGGCAGCTCGATTTTTTAAGCGATGTATTATTTTTAACTCAGGCATAGTAAAACCATTATTCATATTATTGCGATCCACTTACTCACTGATGCTCACGGTAATCGATACATTCTCTGACCCTCTTAAAATATCAAAGGTCGCATCACTGGCATCTCGCATATCTTGATAAAGCTGCATGGCATTTCTTGGATCGGTTAACGATACACCATTTACTGCTTGCACAATATCACCATTTTGCAGGCCAAACGCCTTAAACTGTTCTCGGTCTCGTCCCGGTGAAATACGAAAACCGATTTGCGTGCCGTCTTTATCGCGTGCTGGTGAAAAGCGAATCACCTCAGTTAAGGAACTTGGGTCCGTATAAAGGCGTTTTTTATAGTCACTGGCAATCTGCGTCAGCTTTGAATTGCCGCGATAGTCGACGGTTTTTGGCTCAGCTTGCTGTGCAACACTAGGCCTACCCCTGGCAGGCTGCCTTGGGCGGCTATCAGCATCTTGCTGATCCCATAAAAACAGCGACTCAAACTTACCCCGGTT
>JABSRR010000268.1 GCA_013215025.1 Pseudomonadales bacterium | reverse complement strand
CTTCTAAACGTCGCGTCTCGGCGTCAGCCTTTCGAGCCTGGGCAATGTTGCGAATATCGGCAGAACTGGTGCCGGACTCGTAGCGGATCAATGCTTGTATAGCTTCTGGCAAGTGGTAAAGCGTTTCGTTATCCTTATCCACGCGCGGCGATACGCCAGCCTCGACCATCCGTTTTTTTACCGTCGATCTATCATGACCCGAGAGCGCAGCAATGGTGGAAGTAGACGCCAATTTGCTCAGTTGATCGGTCGTGGTGATGTCGGACTTTTTCGCCATAGCTTTCCGCAGTCCCCTAACCTAAGCGATTCCGGCGCATAAGGCAAAATAGCCACTGCTGCTGACGCCTTACGGGCGGTAAAATTTACAGACTCATCGCGAACGGACCCTGAAACGGGATGCGTTTTTGTAAGTACCTTAAAATAAACAGGTTGCACAACCGGCCCCACGGATAGGGCTGTCAGTGATAGCCGGCAGCCTTCGATTCAGCTAAAAAGTTAAAGGCAAATGCACGAAGCGCCCTAACTGTTTCGCAACTACCGCCAGCCACTAAAGCTGGGTCGAAGTCCATTGGCTTATCTGATTTAATATTGTTAAACTCCTTAGAAAGTGGACGCATGTTTTTGTGGTGCCAACACAACCCGACGTGCTCAGGGTTGGTTTGGTCAAACCATTTACAAGGTACGATATGATCTATAACCCATTCGGTTCCGCAGTTGTCCCATGTCATCCAATCCTCAAACCTTGATTCAAGGTAAGTTTTGAAACAATCAGGAGAGCATCCGAGCATCTCAATCATCCGTGTTGATTGCTTTAAGCCCTCTGACCTGCCGGACCATGGGCCGTGTATTTTCTGCAAACGCTTCCGCCATAGGTGTGCGGCTCTAAATTGCGGATCGTTGTAGTATTTGTCTCTAAAAGCTTGATTGTTCTTCTCGCGTTGTTCCTCGGTCAATTCTTTGCTTGAATACTTGAATAGAGGTAGGTCCCTAAACTTTGACTTGATACCCCCAGCCTTCAGGGGCTTTCTACTCATTCTCTCAATCTCAGACACGCGCGGGTATGGCAGCTTCTTATTCTGGTAAGCGGCAGATGAAGCCTTCCCCTCTGCCATTGTCCTTTTCTTTACGCCGTGTTTTCTCAGAATCCTATCAATTGGGCGGACGCTTTCCTTGCCCATGATGGCCTTCGATATAGCCTTTTTACCCAACCGCTCCTCAACGTAAAGCCTTACAATCTTCGCCTCTTGTTCCTCGGTGAATTGAATCCCTCGGAGCGCACATGATTCTTTCGAAGTGCGATTAACAATACCGCCCTCTTTCAAAACCCTTTTAACAAGAATCGCAGCATTATCTCTTCCGAACACCTCAACGCCGACCTGCCTCATGCTTTTGCCTTCGTCAGCATATAGCCGGTAGATCAGCAGCCTTTGTTCTTGGGTTACGTGGTATTTGCGCCCATCTACCTTAGCCAAAACAGTCATAGCCCAAATATAAGCCAACCGGATCACAAATCAAAATCACCCCATAACCAACACATTGCCAGCCTGCTCTGGCATGATCGACCAGTATGCATCTGCCTGCTTAGGGCTTCTACTTGTCACGTAATGATCGAACAAGACCTGCGCACTACCGCGATGCCCCATCTCAACGGCGATGCGTCCGGGGTTATGTTCAGCCTGTATTCCATAGGACGCGAAACTATGTCTCATTGCGTTGTTGCCCCAGGGCTCGCCTTTGCCCTCTTCTCCTACGGCAAACCCTGCTGACTTTCTCGACTTGTCGAACTGCCTTCGCCATTTGGCACCCCTTGGAGAGACGGGCCCGGACGTCTTAGCGTATGGTAGTAACCACGCTTTGAGATTTGGCCTAACGGAGATGATGCGGCGGAACTTCTTCTTAGTAACCGCTCCCTGTAGTTCAATCAGGTCAGTGTCGAGGTTTACCTCCTGCCAGTCTAGGCGCTGAATCTCCGAGACGCGGCAACCAGCAAATAGCCCGATAGCTATTGCTGGACGCATTTCATCTGAGGCATTCGCCAAAAGGCTTGCGGCCTGTTCTGGGGTCAGGACATGAATCTCACTTTCGCGCCTCGGTGGTTGCTGCGTTAGCTTCACAGGGTTGCCGCCACAATACCCCCATGCGTGACACTGCTTGAATAGCATGGTCAACTGTGTCCGATAATTTCTCCAAGTCCTGGGTGCCAACTGGTCGCCGTTTCGATTCGACTTCAAGCCCAACATCCATTCATCCAAATCCTTTACCGTGATAGTCGATACAATTCTGTCACCCATGTCATTGGCGAACCTTCCAAGGCGTGAGTAAATGTCATTCATCGCCCGGTCTGATAGGGACATGGATTCTTTTAAGGCTGTAAATTCTTCAACTGCAACTGCGACCGTCACCGATGCGTTATTTTGAGCATGACGGTC
>JABSRR010000267.1 GCA_013215025.1 Pseudomonadales bacterium | reverse complement strand
GCTGGTGAAAATACAATTGTTATATCTCCGGCTAAAGGGAAGAACTCCTGGATGGTCAGAGCTGCTTTGATGAATCTCGATGATAGCAAGATTGAGGGTATGGAAGTTTTGACTAATGGAAATTAGTCACTAAGTAGCGAAGTAGAGGAGGAATGAAAATGAAACAGTCAAGTGATAATAAAAAAAATGCTAATACACTGATTCTCCCAATCATTCTTGTTTTTGTGTTCTTGGCAGGGTGTGTTTATCTTCTGTTGCAGATAACACTTGCTTTGATTAACTGAACTTTTTATAGCTCGAAACTATCCGTAGATAATTTGCTGGGAGCCCCGCGCTCCGACGCGGGCCAAAGAACTAGGAGAAGAAAAGCTTAGAAAGGTAAATTAGAAACCGACAAAAAAGTCTCGTGCCTTTTTGCCTCGTAGTCAGCTTACATTAAGCGTCTCGGAAAACTGAAAAAACGAAGCTTATTGAGATTAAAAACTTATAAATTTATCAAATGTGCAACGCCCGCATCGGAGTGCGGGGCTCGTGCGCCAAACAGCGCACAGCTTTAGTGAGGTGAGATACCTCACCAGACAAACCTGTTGAGTCTGTAGTCGACTGTAACTGCGTCACCGTGAGGTGGGGTGGAGAGCAACGGAAGATGAGGAACCAGTCCGTAGGATTTGACGAACTCGATTTGGCCAGCCAGTGAAACGAGCTCTCGAGCGCAGGGTGAAGTTCAGAACTAGGTTGCAACGCTGATCTAAACAGGGATGTAAAGCGGTTGCATCTCGCTGGCGGGTGGTTAGAGATGGAATGGTTCCATAGGAAGCTGTGTGTGGACTTTGGGAGATCTGTCTGGGACAACGACTTGCTCAGGCAGAAGTCGGAGCCTTCATATGAGTGATGATCTTGGTGAAAGCCAAAGGAGCAAAGGAAGGCAGGAAAGTGAATACGGAATTGAACAGAAACAAGAAGGAATTGTAAGAGTGGTTAAACGACCTATACAAGCAATAGAGACGCCTTCGGTCTGGACAAGCCGTATGTTGAACGCTCTAAGCAATGGAGTAAAACGAGGCAAATGGTATAGCCTTTATGATAAAGTCTATTCTTTGGTTAACTTATCAGAGGCATGTGACCGTGTTCTCTCTAATAATGGTAAACCTGGAATAGACTGTGTGACTGTATCTAGTTATAACTCTAACCGTCTTCATAACTTAAAGACTGAACAAGAGTTATTACGAGATGAAAGTTATAAGCCCCATGCCATACGTCGGGTCTACATTCCTAAACCGGGCACTACCGAAAAGCGCCCACTGGGAATCCCAACGGTAAGAGATCGAGTTGTACAAACAGCTTTAAAGAATGTCATTGAGCCGATATTTGATGTGGACTTTTCACCAAGAAGTTTTGGCTTTCGAAAGGGTTTGGGTTGCAAAGATGCACTCCGAACAGTCATGACCGAACTTCGCGATGATAGAATGTTCATAGTTGATGCTGACATTAAAAGCTACTTTGATGAAATCGATCATGCTATACTCATGGATTTAATTGCTGAAAAGATCAGTGACAAGAAGGTCTTGAGGCTTATCCGTATGTTCCTTAAACAAGGAATCATGGAAAACATGAAATATTACGAAGTTGACAATGGATCACCTCAAGGAGGTGTTATCAGTCCGCTTCTGGCAAATATATTTCTCGATCCACTGGATAAGCTTCTCGAAAAGAAAGGTCTTCACTTAGTGCGCTATGCAGATGATTTTGTAATCATGTGCAAAAGTCAGCAAGAAGCAAACATGGCTCTGGAAACAGTTCATGACTGGATGAAGGAGAATAAGCTTCGGCTCCACCCTGAGAAAACCCGTGTTGTTAATATGGAAATGACAGGTTCTTATTTTGAGTTCCTGGGATATCATTTTGAACGTACAAAGCGGGGCAGAATCAGGTGGTGGCCCAGACTTAGTAGCTTAAAGAAAATCAAAGATACTATCCGTTACATTACCAGAAGGAATAATCCGCATTGTATGGAGCATATCTGTGCACAACTGGTAGTAAGGTATCGCGGATGGTTTAATTACTTTAAGCATAGTAATGAGTATACTTTTACAGGTTTGGATGGCTTTGCCCGACGAAGGATGCGACGTATTCAGATGAAAAGGAACAAGAAACGTGGTTCGGGTAAAGAAATGTCACAACGAATAAGATGGAATAATGCCTGGTTTGAGTCAAGAGGATACGTCTCGTTGTACAGTATGTTCGTGGCTGAAGTTCAATCTCTTCGGAGTAATCACTGACCGGAGAGCCGTATGCGGGAGAACCGCACGTACGGTTCGGAAGGAGGGGAGGTCGAAAGGCCTTTCCTACCCTTACCTTATAGTTTTACTTTTTCGGCAATAGGCTTTTTCCTTACCTTGGACCGCTAAAAGTCTTAAGATAAGGAAAAAGCAAATGGAATACAGAAAACTAACCC
>JABSRR010000266.1 GCA_013215025.1 Pseudomonadales bacterium | reverse complement strand
GGGCTGTTATTTGGCTCAGGGCTGTTATTTAGCTCAGGGCTGTTTTTTAGCTCAGGGCTGTTACCAGCTTCAAGGCTGTGCTGCAGCTGCTGCCAAAAATCCGGATATAGGAAGGGGTTTTTAATCAGCCGGCGCACCTTATTCGTATAGTCTTGCAGCAGCAGTTGATAGATATGGCGCTGCTGGTCGTGCGCCACTATATACGCTGCAAAGCCATCTAGATCGGGTTCTGGCGCAGGGCTTTTGATTAAGCAGTTAAGTGCAATGCTTTGCTGTATACATTGCATATCCAGCCCTTGCGGGTCTTGCTCGGCTGCACGCAGCCAGCTGATCGCCCGATATGCGCGCAGCGCCTGCGATGGCTCGATATCTGACTCGCGCTGCTGGTAGTACTCTAGCAATGCGGTGGCTGAATCGGGCTCGCTATGCTTGGCTTCTGACATAAGAATTTGTCTCTTTAAAAAGATTAAATCTAAGATGTATGAGATTTTTGCGCTTTAATAAATAGACCTAAAAATTTTGCTATTCTGCTTAACACTCTACATACAGGCATTACTATGTTTTATGCGCCCATCAAGATCAATGAATTTGAACATTTATCTGCCCACTGTGAATGCTATTTAGATATTCAAGCCATCTCACTCGATCAATTCGGTTTATTTATTCATATCGACGGCGTTCCACACCGCCTGTGCGACGAGCAAGGCAAATTAATTTATACCGACAGCCTGCGAGCAATGAAAAAACTGATTCAGCAGCAAGCTGAATTTAGCGATATGCAGGTTTATCTTGAAGAAACCGCTGGACTGAATTATCAGCTCACCAACGGCGAGCAACAGCGCGCGACCTCGCATCGCATTCTCAACTAGCCCCTTTTCTTAACTTTATGCGTCTTAGCTTTATGCGGCGTATGCTTTGCCTGATGCCGCCTATGCAAAGCTGTGTGCTTTTGTTCTTAGCCTAGTGCGGTTTAGCGCTGCCGTATCAGCTGCGCTCACTTTTTCTGTGTTTTTGCCGGCGTTTTTCTCAGCGCTATTTGCGCTGTTTGCGTTATACTAGGCCTTTGTTTTCCTAGAGATGTGCCCGCATGCTTTTTAATGAATCGTCAGATATTGCACTGCAGCTTGAGCCCAGCTGGGCCAGCGATCCCGTGAGTATTGATCTGGTGCATTTAAAAGGCGGTAAATTATTAGCCATCAGCCCATCAGCCATGCGCCTATACGCCAGCGCCGAATATCTGCACGACCCCTTCGGCAATGGCCTGATTGACAGCTGTGACTGGAGTGAGCAACAGTCGCTGCAGCAGGGCCCCAGTAAAAAAAGTGAGCAGCCAAGCTTTGTGCAAGACTTTAAAGCTGGCGCGATTCATTTACAGCAGGGCTATACGCTGCTAGTCACTCCGGTGGCGATACAGTTATTTGCCAGCGCTGCGCAGGCCTTACATAATCAGGACTGCTTGGCTGAGTTACGATTAGAGTAACGGCTTTCAGTGCCGTTATTGGCTTGCTATTAAGGCATCAATATTTCTCTATTGTTAAGCTATTATTTACCTATTATTTACCTATTATTTACCTAACATTAATCAAACATTCACCTAACATTCATCTAACATTGATCTATCGCAGATAATCAAGGCCTATCCATGACTACAGCCATGACTAAAGCCCCGACGCTTAGCGCCATTACCATGCAGCGCAGCCGCCGACAAATACAATTAGAGTATCAAAACGGTGAAAGCTATACGCTTAGCTATGAGTATTTACGGATTTCCTCACCGTCGGCTGAGGTGCAGGGCCATGGGCCTGGTCAGGCGGTGCTGCAGCTCGATAAGGAAAATGTTTTACTGGAGGCGATTCAGCCCGTTGGCAATTATGCGGTGCAGCTATTCTTTAACGATGGCCATGATTCTGGCATTTATTCGTGGCAGTATTTATATCAACTTGCTAGCGAAAAAACTGCGCGCTGGCAGGATTATTTGCAGCAGCTGGCTGCGGCAGGACATCAGCGCAATGATAAACCCAGCAGCAACAATGTGGTAGAAATTTTCGAGCCGAAAGCCTGAATCACGCTGACTGCAGAACTCAGAAAGTGAACGCGCTGTGCTCAAGGCACTTATACGCTCACGGCACTTATAACGCTCTAGGCACTTATAACGCTCACGGCACTTACAAATCTCACAACATTAACGTTTAACGGCAGCAGCCTAAACTCGCTTTGTCTAAGCTG
>JABSRR010000265.1 GCA_013215025.1 Pseudomonadales bacterium | reverse complement strand
CAAAGCATATTTGGAGAACTTGAGGGTATGATCCAATACACAGAAAATCTATTGCTGATTGCTGATGAGGATAAAGCCGGGCTTTGGCTGCTTAATCTAGCGACCAAACAGCGCGCATTTTTGCAATAATATAATCTAACATCTCCTTATATCCTGGCCGCATCGCGGCCTTTTCTTTTTTCAATAGCGGGCTTTTTGCGCCGTTAAATGGGCGTAATAGTTTAAGCATCAAACCATCTGCTTTACTGGGCTTATAGCAGCTTTGAGCGGGCTGCATTTCTTTGTGTTGATTGACATCAGCTGCCATCATTTGCGCATAACAACCTTAAAGAAAAAATCAATAAAAGGGCTTTTATGATGAAATATCAAGCTATAAAACTTTCACTTTTATTATGTGTTATAGGCACACTAAACGCCTGTATCGAAGCGAATATGGCTATGCAAATTAACACTGAAAATACTTTGGATAATAATGGTGAGAATGTTATCCAAGGTGAACAAACTGCGGTATTAAAAAATGCCATGATGTATTATTACAATGACTCCTCGGAACTGAGTCAAATCTTTGAATATGATTACGATGAGCAGGGGCAACTGATGAGCATTTTTAAAGATTATGATGCCGACGGTGTTGTTGATAGCGTTGAGAGCTATGAATATGATGATGAGGGCAAGCTCGTCTTGCTTGAGTCTTCAAGTAATAATGGTCAAACAGGTACATATCTTATCTATAGCTACAACGAACTGGGTAACTTGAGTTTATTAGAGTACGATTTCTCCCGCGATAGTAATATTGATGAGTATGTTATCTTTTTCTATAACGATGCTGATCAATTCATCAGAGAAGAGGAATATCATGATGGTGTGCTATCTTTTACAAAAGATTACGAGTATGACAACGACGGTCGAATGGTATTTATTTTGGTGAAAGATGGACTAGGTGATAGCTTATATGAAAAAAGATTTTTTTATGATGGCGATTTAATTGTTAGAGAAGAGGGACCAGAGTCAATCAAGTACTTTACCTACGATGCCAATGGTAATCTTTTAGAACAAGTGGAAGTTAACACAAATTTTGGATCGCAAAGCACACGACAATATCAAAATACCTATTGGTAATTCATTGAGGCATCTCAGCTTCACCTTGCTATCTTCATTTATAAAGCCCGCTTATCCTGCATAAGCCGGCTTTTTGTGCCGTTAAATGGGCTTAATAGTTTAAGCATCAAATCATCTGCTTTACTGGGCCTATAGCGGCTTTGAGCGGGCTGCATTTCTTTGTTTTTACAGCCCCTTATACATACACTTTCTCTATCAAAAAATTGACCAGTCAATAGAAAATTTTTTCTATCAGGGAGAAAGCACATGACCACTAAACAATCTCTATTGGTAATCTTACTTAGCCAAAGTGTTTTGTTAACTGCCTGCCTTGATGTAGAGATGGCGATGCAGATCAACCCTAATAGCAATGCTGAGCCTGCCACCCAACAGGTGGTTAAGGAGGCAGTACCCGAGATAAAGCAAATAGTCGAAACGCAAATTTATGCCAACGATGAAATAGCTTACATTGATATAAGCGACTTTAACCCTGCAGGGCTGTTGGTTCATCTTGAGTCTAGCGATCTTATTTATAACGCTTCTTCGTCAACTGACTACAGCTATGAATACAATGAACAAGGCCATGTCAGTCGTGAATATCACGTTCGGGATTCTCAAACAGGTACAAAAATCTACGATTATTATTACCACTATGATGAAAACGGGCGGTTAATAAAAACAGTGTATGATAAAGGTGCTGATGGCGAAGATATCATCTACCGCTTTGAATACGATGACAATGGTCGCCTTATTACAGAGTATACCGACATTGATGCTAACGATGAAGATGATAGCATCAAGCGTTACCGATATGATGCGATGGGGCAGCAAATAGCAGCCGATGAGGATATCAATGCCGATGGTCAAACCGACTACAGCATGCGCACTGAATACAATCAGCAGGGTCGAATGATTGCCGTAGAAAACCTTGATGTTACTACAGGCCAATATAGTTATAAGAAAGAGTGTAATTATGATGCCGATGGTCTAACAGCTAGCTGTAGCTTTGATGCTGGCAACGATGGTGAAATCGAACGGTATACAATCAAAGAATACGATCAACAAGGTCAATTAGTAAGAGTAAGCGATTACAGCGATCTCTCACAATTAGCCAATAGAGTCGTAAGCTACGAATACGATAGCTACGGTAATAACACCCTAGAAGCAGTTGATTACAATGGGGATGGCAAGGTAGACGAGTCTTTTACCTATGCATACAGCTATTGGGATTGACTCTTGACCAGCTCAAGGGTTAGGTATTTATACAGGCCGCGTCGCGGCCTTTTTACACGAGCTGATTTTATAACCGCTAACGGTCTCAAACCGTTTTATCTATTCGCACGAGTTGTCTACGGCGGTTTTCACTGCAGTTTC
>JABSRR010000264.1 GCA_013215025.1 Pseudomonadales bacterium | reverse complement strand
TGCATTCAGCACTGCAAGTAGCATCGCACCAAGCATTACGTTGTTCCCCAAATAGCTTTAGCTATGGGGTACTTTCTGAAAAGCCAGAGGGGGGAGATCCGGGGTCTCCGAAATCGTAAGCAAACGGCTCCACCCCCTGCCACCCTACTACTGTAAAACTTTTCCAGCCAAATCAATATCGCAATTGCTATTATTATTCCAGGCATTGCAGTGAGCACAGCTACAGCTACAGCTACAGCTACTACAGCAGCTACTACAGCTACAGCTACAGCACAGCTCCAAGCATTGCATACAGCAGTGTAACCAGCATCCCACCAAGCATTGCATTCAGCACTGCAATTAGCATTGCTCCAAGCATTGCATTCATGGCTGCAATTAGCATTGCACCAAGCATTGCATTCAGCACTGCAATTAGCATCGCTCCAAGCATTGCATTCATTGCTGCAGTTAGCATTGCACCAAGCATTGCATACAGCACTGCAATTAGCATCGCACCAAGCATTACGTTGTTCCCCAAATAGCTTTAGCTATGGGGTACTTTCTAAAAAGCCAGAGGGGGGAGATCCGGGGTCTCCGAAATCGTAAGCAAACGGCTCCACCCCCTGCCACCCTACTACTGTAAAACTTTTCCAGCCAAATCAATATCGCAATTGCTATTATTATTCCAAGCATTGCAGTGAGCACAGCTACAGCTACAGCTACAGCTACTACAGCTACTACAGCAGCTTTGCGCGACGACTGAGAACGGAACTCTGGTATTCAACGAACTCTATTTTTCAGGGACGTTTTTTCGTGCAAAGCTTTTTATACAATGGTCTCTTCTTCTGAAATTCAACGAACCCTTTTTTTGGCAGGTCGCGGGGCTGTTCGTCGGGCTGTCGGGGTTCCCGTGGGTTCCCGTCGTCGTCATCCGGTGGTTCCGTCGGGAAGTAGTGCTCTATATTATAGCCGCGTCTAGAGCTGGAAGGTTAGCTCGGGCAAGGTTCCCTCATTGAACGTAATCACCTATTGAATGACTGGTCAATACCCCGGACTAGACACTGTCGGGTGATTTTTTCTCACGGTTTCCTAGGAAAACAAGTTGGAGCTGACCTCTGGTCTGAAGCAATCTTGCATGTCAAGAAAGATGAGTGAAATTAATTGCAAACGCACAAGTGACTTGCCTCAGGAGGCACAGACCGCCAGTAATGAAAAAACACACACATGCGCACTGAAACCAGACACATATAAGTTTAGGTTTTTTTGCATGTGCTTTTTGGCAGCATTGGAACTGATGATGTTTGAGACCTGGCCCCCAACCTCCTGTCTCCATTTTCTTTTCTTATGCGAAGCGAGCCAAGCGAACTACCCAACCCAAAACGCAGCATTAGAGATGTTAGTGTTAGGCTCCCCTTTCTCACTTCTCTTTTTCTCTTCCTCCACAGACGTGCTATAGGTAGCATTCTTGAGCCCTTGCTTAGCGCTCGCTGTCGCAGCCTCGTAGGTCTCGCAGTCTAGGTTCCTTTGCCCCGCCTCAGCCATGCCACGTCCAAGCATTGCATTCAGCACTGCAATTAGCAGCCCCCTCGAAAAAAACACATCTTTAAGAGCTATTTTAGTTAACTTGGTGGCCTTGCAATGGGGCCGAGAATATGCATGTATGTTGGAAGTCGCATCGCACCATGATTCTCATGACGGCTTTGTTTTTCTTTTTGTGCCCTGAGCACGACAAAATCGCGACTAAGCCGCGACTATGTTGCGCCTTATAACACGAAATCGCGTCTGTTAACCCCTTGGATTCAATTCTTTCATTTTTGCGTGTGCATTTTTTTTGCAAGCCTTTCCATGTTGCGCATTTCGCTACTAAGTCCTGTCGGGCATTAATCAGCAACGTGGGAAGCAACAAGCCATTTTGGACTTAGCAGTTTGGCAAAAAAGAAGAGATTGAAAATTATGATATGCGTGATGCTGGCGCTTTACAGGGGGGGCAGCTTGGATGTCACCCAGGGTGCCTTCCAAATGCTCCGCTGTAGTGTCGCCCTATGGCCCCAAAGCCCACCACCCACTTTAAGTAAACACCTTGGGGAATCCGAGGGGCCTGTTCAGCATCGCACCAAGCATTGCACTCAGCACTGCAATTGGCACGGCACCAAGCATTGCATACAGCACTGCACTTAGCATCGGACCAAGCCTTGCATTCAGCACTGAAATGTTGTTCTTTCTGCAAATCTGTTGCAGCCGCCGACATTTGCGTTCAAACACGTTTGCGTGAAACTTTTGCCCAGCAGGCTTAATTGTGATCCAACAGCTTCTCAACAAAACAGAAAGCGCGACTTTTCAAAGCAGCCGTCCATGCTTGATAAATTAAGCAACCATTGTTGCTTCCAAGCTATTTGGGGTCAACGCTGGAATAATTGGATGCGCAGACGACGTGAAGTGCATCCAGAGCCTGAACTTCCAAGCATGCAGCACACGAACTCACAACGCAGTGGGCGAAA
>JABSRR010000263.1 GCA_013215025.1 Pseudomonadales bacterium | reverse complement strand
CTTAGCGTGGGGCGGCGTACCGTCGAAGTCATTATATACGTATACATCCCGCTGGCTAACCAACTCGTCAGCCCTCATCACGACGGTGTCCTCAGGCTCATCATCTGGAAGGCATATCGTCGGTAAAGCACAGCGCGCTCCCTGACGATCATCGATCAAGGAGGCAGTTGACCGAACCACTGATAACCCTGCATGCGCGCTCGCTTAGCCCAACCATCCTTTGCCCGCAAATAGTTTATTGATGCTGGATCAAAAATAGAGAGGGCTTCAGGTATATACATGTTGTCGGGGTGATTGTTGACGTCGTACCAAGTGAGATTGCCCTTGTCGGTTTGCAAAATCTCATACACCTCAACCTCAGCCAGGTCATGCCACGGGCAATCATCTTCGTTCCAAGCCTTACCGCAATCGAGCACGCCACGGTCTTCACCCTGACACGCCGGGTGAAACTGCGCCTGCAGACGATACTTAACGGGCGACTCATCCACGCGCCTGCGAAACTCGTCTTTCAGGAAGTTACGAGAGCGTGTCTCGCCATCCATCGGCGCCTGCAGCCAGTACTGCTCCAACTCTTTCTCGGTAGGCCTTCCACGATCAGGTCCTCTGTCCCAAGGTGCCAGTTTAAATTTAATGTACCAGTCCTTACCGTTGCTATCGCGATACCCCATCGCAGTTTTGCTGTGATAATTGAGGAGTGCGAAAGTATCCGGATAGCATATGGACTGCGTAATCCCCTCGGCGAGATCGGGATACTGATCTAGGTAAGGCTTGATATGTTTCTCGCGTCCTCGGATTGTCGCAATCATGAACTTCAGGAAGTGCCAAGCGTGAGAAAAGGGACCCGCCGTGCCCGTATTCATCATGATGTCTAATGGACTCTGATGATCAGTATCTGAGAACTTCAATGACGCACTGCGAACGACTAAGCGGGCGTCATCGGCGAAGGACACTGATGCGTGTCTGAACCGGCATGGGTACTCCGCGCCAGGTGAAAAAAAAGTACTCGGTGGAATATGGTCATTGTCCAGCACCTTGATACGCGCTCTGCATACAATGCCATTGTCGTGTGACATTCGCTTACGACTCAGCAGAGAATTTACAGCAACTAAAGCGATTATTCCCGCGACCATGAGCCAAAGGCCCGCCTTTCCAATTAATCTCACGGCGATATTCTCCCGAATTTTGACAGCGACATTACTCACCTCTGCATGCGTATATAGCTGTCTAACTTTCTATCGTGATAGCTTTTAGCCTCAGAGAAAGTTAATGTTATACCGCTGTGAATACAAGCGTGTCACGCGTCTGTAGAGAGAGGTCCCTGGTGTTAAATTTTTGGCGAGAAATGCGTCGCCGGCATGTGTTTCGTATTGCCGGTATTTATGTCGCGGTGAGCCTGGTTCTTGTCGAAATACTTGCCAATGTCCTGCCCATGTTCGAAGCGCCTGAGTGGATAGGCAAGACCATGACGTTGCTTTTGGTGTTGTTTTTCCCGATAGCCCTCATTATCGCTTGGGCCTTCGAAATAACCCCCGACGGCATAAAGCACGCTGATGAGCTTGAAGACACTGGCGAACCGCTCAGCGCATCATTGCCCGACTATCTTATAGTCACGGCCCTGATCGCGGTGATCGGTCTATTATTTTTCGATTTTGGCGAGCAGCAGACAGGAACGACGGAGCCGACAAACCAAATTACACAACCAGTCCAAGAAGCTTCGCTGGCTGTACTGCCGTTTATTGACTTCAGCGCCGACGGTGCAAACCAATATCTAGGCAACGGAATCGCAGAAGCGGTGTTAAACGGTTTAACCCGCAATGGAGGCTTACAAGTCGCTAGCCGAACATCTTCATTCGCAGCCCAATACCGCGACATGGACGCGATCGAAATTGGAGCTGCTCTGGGTGTCCGGCAAATATTAGAAGGCAGTATCAGACGACAAGATACACGACTGAGAGTTTCTGCTCAGTTAACCGATGTGACTACAGGATTCCAGATCTGGTCTGATTCCTACGATAGCGACTTCGAAGATATCTTCGATATTGAGGAGAAACTAGCAAGGTCATTGGTAGTCGCCCTTCGCGGGCCACTAGCCCTAAATGACGGCCCCATCGTAGTTTCGGAGACCAGCAATGTAGATGCCTACAACCTAAACTTACGTGCTCGTTACGCGTTTCAGGATCCAAGTCAACAGAGCTTTGGCGCCGCCTTGGCCAACTTCCAAGAGGCACTCACACTAGACCCTAATTACTGGAGCGCACATGGCTACCTCGCTTTTTGCCTGGGCTACCTGGGCATTTATTCAGATTTTTCACAGACCGTGGTAAGCACCGCAGAGTCAGCCGAATTGGCTTTGCGCAACGACCCGAACAACATACCTGCGATTCTCATCAAAGGGGTCATCGAAAAAAGTTTGGATGGATCTCACGAGGAGTATGCGAGGGTTTTGGGTGAACAGCGGGACCGAGACCTGATACTGTATGTTTACTTCACCACC
>JABSRR010000262.1 GCA_013215025.1 Pseudomonadales bacterium | reverse complement strand
TACAATCTATATTGACTGGGCTTTTTAAGCCTGTGATTGGGCTTAAAAATATAGCCGTGAGGCTTTGCTGCTGCGATAACAATGCAATAGCCGAAAGTTTTAAATAGGCTGCAAGTTTTAAACGGTGAATGGCAATAAACGCAGCTGATAGCGGCGATAAATAATGTTGCGGTTACCTGGGTGCGGCGGATAGTGAGTTGGCTCGCCAATATCTAATTTATAGCAGGGTATATTCGCTAGCCAGGGCTTGAGCCGTTTGGCCTGCTGCTGAAAATGATAAGCCTTGTCTTTGGCCTTAGCGCCGTAGGCCATTAGCACCGCATCGCTGGCGTCAATCGCTTGTTTTATATAGTCGGCACTATGCCGCGTGTTCAAACCGCGCTGATAGCGTTTTTGCGTGTCGATACGGCTGTATAAATTGACCATATAAAAGGCTTTAAATTGTGGATGTTGGCTATAAAGGTAATGCTCAAAATAAGCCAGTGTTTTATCAGCATGATGCTGATTGGCATGGCTGGGGTTTTGCCCAATGATGCATAGGATTTGCTGCCCACGCGGTTTACGAAACGGCAGATACAGACTATAACGATGTTTGCCATCGGCACTGAAGCAAGCCTGAATATATTGGCTGTCTATTGAAGCGTGGTGCGCGATGGCCGTTGTGCTGTTTTTTGTGTTGGACATATCTTTTGCATGGTTTAGGTATGTTCTTGGCAGGCTTAGGCTTTATGCTCATCCAGTGGCGCATTCGTCACGTTTGATAGTGTAGAACATAGCTGATTTCAGACTTAGGAACTTTGTGTGTATTCGATTTTAAAGGCGCTAAATTTAGACACTTTGCTGCGCTTGCGTTTAGCGCTGGATAAGCCCGAGCTGTATCACGATATTGATCAAGATATTCACGACCTTTATGCCTACCCAGAACGCCTGCAGTTTACCTACCCTGAGGAATGGCGCATTTTTGTGCGCCAGCAATTGGCTAAACGCAGTATTGCTGAAACCAGCTTGCACAGCTGGTTGCTGCATGAGGCTGAAACAATAACGGACGCTGAGCGCGATCAACTGCGGGCCTTAATCAACAGCAGTGCAGTTGATGCTGCAAAGGCTGCACAGTCTGATGCCTTGTCGGCATCTTCATCAGGCTCAGCTACTACTTCTAATTCGACTTCTATGTCGACTTCAAGCTCAACTCAAGCTGCAGCACAAACCTCGGCGCAGATACCTGAAAAGATACCAGAACAAAAAGCTGAACAGCCTTTATTATTGCGTTTATTGGCCGATAGTCAGCCGCGCTTTAATGAGGCACTGCAAGTGGTGCAGCAAGTTCAGCAAATTGCAGCTGCCGACGATGTGACCGCGATCACGCCTGCGCTTAAACAGCAGTTACAACAGCTGATGGACGACTAGGCTGTTAATACACCCGCAATAGCGAGTGTTTTATCGGGCTATTTAAAACGGCATTTTAAAGACAGGTTGTGTATGCGACTTCAGTTATGGCAAAGTTCTCTGCTTATTGCCGCTAGCTTGCTTAGCCAAATTGTAATGGCTGATGTAGCAAGCAAGGCCGATACACTGCAGGTTGAAGCATCGGCACTTGTGCAGCCTGTAAACCCGCTCACGGTTAAGCTGGCAAATGGGCTGCAGTTTAGCTTTGTAGCGCTGCCGGCAGGTGCGTTTCGTATGGGCGAGGCGAGAGGGCAGCGCGATGAGCGCCCGCTGCATACCGTTAAGCTTGCTGCATTTTATTTGCAAACGCATGAAGTAACCCGCGCGCAATATGCCGTGTTTGCCAAGCATCGCTCTGACAGTTCTATAGCCAGCGCTAACGACAGTTCAAAAGACAGCTCAAAAGACAGCTCAAAAAACAGCTCAACAGGCTGCTGGTTTTATGATGGTGAATGGCGATTCTCTGAAGCGCTTAATTGGCAAAACCCGGGTTATCAGCAAGCCGCCCATCACCCAGTGGTTTGCGTGAGCTGGTTTGATGTGCAGCAATTTATTGAGTGGCTAAATACACAGAGCACGGCTTTTCGTTTTCGCCTGCCTACTGAGGCAGAGTGGGAATATGCCGCAAGGGCAGGTAGCAGTGAGCGCTATTTTTGGGGTGAGTCGTCAGCCAAGCTTTGCACATACAGCAATATTGCTGACCAAACGATTTTAAGCCTATTTCCAACATTTAGTGCTGCAACATGCACGGACGGCTATATGCGCAGTGCGCCTGTAGGGCAGTTTGCGGCCAGCCCTTGGGGCCTGTTTGATATTTATGGTAATGCCTGGGAGTGGGTGCAAGATTGCTGGAATGCGCGATATGATTTTCAGCATTTGCAGGGTGAGGCTAGACTTCAGGGTGACTGTGATCGACGTGTATTTCGGGGTGGTGGTTGGGGCGATATACCGCGATTTGCGCGCTCAGCCTTGCGTAATCGCACCGCTGCCATCAATGCTAAAGACGATATTGGTTTTCGTTTGGTGCTAGAGCGACGCTAGTTAATTATTAG
>JABSRR010000261.1 GCA_013215025.1 Pseudomonadales bacterium | reverse complement strand
CTGCAAAGCCGAAAAATCCAATGCTAATATGCACATTATGAATGCTCATAAAGTCATAGCCCTTATGTTGATGCTGTGTATGCTTGCCAGTTCTGTCAATGCTGCACAGATGCTTGTTGATATGCCGTCAAGTCACAGTGAGGCCCAGCATGAGCCTATTCCTTGCCACAGCGAGCAGGCGTTACCAGCAGAGCCAATACCCACAGGGTCAATGTCAGCAGGGGCAATGTCAACAGGGGCAATGGATACCGTTCAGCAACGTGAAACACCGGATTGTTGTGATGATGATTGTTCGTATTGTTTCTCAATATCAGCGTTGCTGGTCAATCATATGACTTTGCAAGCCTATCCCACTGTTAAAAGTCAGCATCTTGACGTGTTGCACCATCCTATCGCTATTGCAAAACATATCTATCACCCTCCGATAATCGTCTAAGCACAGGCAAGTTGCGCCTGGAGTTTGTGCTTTGGCCTAAGGTCAGGGCAGTTTTCCCTTTTACACGCGGTGCTTAGATATGAACACAGATATTATTGCGGGGAATTCCCCCCATTTGTTAACCCGAAGAAAATTTGTCACTGGGCTTTCAGCCAGTGGTGTATTACTGGGCTTAAGCCCATGGTGCAATAGCGCGCCAGCTGAAACCGTAAGCGCTAATTCACCCCCCTTATTGAGAGGCAAGGTATTTAACCTTTCAATTGATTATCAAGTCGTTAATTTTACCGGTAAAGAGCGCCCCGCGGTTACTGTGAACGGATCTCTGCCTGCGCCTACTTTGGTTTGGAAGGAGGGCGAACGCGTCACGCTTCGCGTGACTAACCATCTCGCGCACGACACCTCAATTCATTGGCATGGCATGATTTTGCCCAGCAATATGGACGGCGTGCCGGGGCTTAGTTTTGATGGCATCAAGCCTGGCGAGACATTCGAATACAGCTTTGATGTTAATCAAAATGGCACCTATTGGTATCACAGCCACTCAGCTTACCAGGAACAGCTGGGTGTATACGGGGCGATCATTATCGAGCCGAAAGATGGCTGGCAAGATGACTTCGATACCGACCATGTGGTTATTTTATCTGACTGGACCGATGAGAGCCCTGCCACGGTATTCAAAAAGCTCAAAAAGCAGCCGCATTATTATAATACCCGCGAACGCACGCTGAATGATCTTTATCAAGAGATCAAAGCCAAGGGCGTGGCCAATACCTGGAATGAGCGCGCCATGTGGAACCAGATGCGCATGAGTGATCGCGATATCTCAGATGTGACCGGGGCCACCTATACCTTTTTAACCAACGGTCAGACCCCAAGCGCGGGGTGGTTGGGCTTATTCAACAATGGTGACAAGGTGAGGCTGCGTTTTATTAACGCTGCCGCCATGACCATTTTTGACGTTAGAATTCCAGGCTTGAAAATGACCGTTATCGCCAGCGATGGTCAGGCGGTTGAGCCGGTAACTGTCGACGAATTTAGGCTTGCTGTGGCCGAAACTTATGATGTGGTTGTAGAGCCTGACAGCGACTCGGCTTATACCGTTTTCGCCCAGGCCATTGATCGCAGTGGCTTCACCCGGGGCACGCTGGCTGCTAATGCCGCATTAACAGCGCTTATCCCTGATCTAGACCCGATGCCGATTTTAGGCCATGGCGATATGGGCATGGCACACGACGCGCACGCCAGCCATAGCGGTCACAAAAAGTCTGAAGACCACAGCGCTCACCAGAGCCACAGCGGACATCAAGGCCACAGCGGGCATCAAGCTCACAACCAGCATAAAAACCACCACGCCCATCACGGTCACATGGCTCATCACAAACAGACAGCTAAACCGGCCATGGGCTCAGGTCTAGCCGGTTATGGTTCGGCCCAACCGATAGAGCGTAAGTCTTCGCATTATGGGCCGCATGTGGATATGCGCGCCGACTCGCCGCAATTCAAGCTTGATGATCCAGGTATCGGGCTTCGCGACCATCAAGCGCTGTATGGGCGTAAAGTGCTGACCTATGCCGACCTTAAAAATCGCTATCGCACCCTCGATATGCGCCAGCCCAGTCGAGAAATTCAAATCCATCTGATTGGCAATATGAGTCGCTATATCTGGACCTTAGACGGCATCCCAATGGCTAAGGCCGAGCCGATCATGCTTAATTATGGCGAGCGTGTGCGCATCACCTTAATTAACGACACGATGATGAACCATCCGATGCATTTGCATGGTCTGTGGAGCGAGCTTGAAACTGGCGACCCCGATTTCATTCCGCGAAAACACACGGTAATTGTGCAACCCGGCGCTAAAGTTTCTTATCTGGTAACGGCCGACACCAAAGGACGATGGGCTTATCACTGCCATATGCTGCACCATATGATGGGCATGTTCCGCGAGGTGAGGGTGGTTTGATGAAAAAACTCTTATTGCTAGCCCTGTTGCTGCAAGCCTTTTCGGTTTGGGCTATGAGCAATCCCGACCCGCTTATGACAATGGTGATGTTAGATAAGCTTGAAATTAATAACGACAATAAGCTGCATTGGAA
>JABSRR010000260.1 GCA_013215025.1 Pseudomonadales bacterium | reverse complement strand
TTTATGAGTTTGGGTTTAATGCCAAAAATCGTGTTTACGGCAGCCGATGCTGACGTTATCAAAACCTACGTGAGGTTAGGTTTGGGGATTGGTATTGTCGCTTCGATGGCTTATAAGCCCGATGCCGATGGGGATTTAGTATGCCTGAATGCAGGTCATTTGTTTTCGCCCAGCGTTACCCGAATTGGTTTTCGTAAAGGCGCATATATACGCAGTTTTATGTATGACTTTATTGCCCAATTTGCGCCTCATCTGACTCAAAATATGGTTGATAAGGCGATAAACTGTAGTTCTAAGGCTGAGCTAGACGCCTTGTTTGCAAACGTTGACCTGCCTGAGTATTAGCTAGCACTTAATCCTAGCCAAATTTGCGGCTGTGTTGAGAAAGATACTCAGCATGGCTGCTTGCATTTAACTGTAAATGCTTGCCTTTCTACTTAGCTCCTACTTATTTTATACCCGGCTTTTCTACTTGGCTTTTCTACTTGCCTTTTTCGCCTCAACTGTTAGTCTGCGCAGCGTTTATTTAATTCTAACGAGCAGGAGAGTAGTGTGGAAATCGCATGTCTTGATCTAGAAGGTGTATTGGTTCCAGAAATCTGGATCGCATTCGCTGAATTAACCGGTATTGAGGCGTTAAAAGCGACAACGCGTGATATTCCTGATTACGATGTCTTGATGCAGCAACGGCTGCGCATTCTGGATGAGAATAATTTAGGCCTGGATGATATACAAAAAGTTATTGCCGAGCTGTCGCCGCTTGAGGGCGCCAGAGAGTTTGTTGACTGGTTGCGCGAGCGTTTTCAGGTGGTAATTTTATCGGATACGTTTTATGAGTTTTCTGCGCCGTTGATGCGTCAGTTGGGTTATCCAACATTGCTTTGCCATAAGTTAGAGGTAGATCATAACGGCAAGGTAACAGACTATAAATTGCGCCAAAAAGACCCTAAGCGTTGTTCTGTTCAAGCTTTCCATAGTCTAAATTACCGCGTGATTGCTGCTGGTGATTCCTACAACGATACTACGATGTTGGCTGAAGCCGAGCAGGGCATTCTTTTTCATGCACCGCAAAATGTGATTGATGAATTTCCTCAGTTTCCTGCCGTGCATACATTTGCTGAGCTTAAGCAAGAGTTTATTAAAGCCAGTAATCGCGATTTAACGCTGTAGTTTTGCTCTAAGCGCTAAGACATTATCAAAAAGAGCCTAAGGGCTCTTTTTTTGTATTGAGCGCAGTCTGTAAATATTGAAGCTGAATATTGGAAAATCAACAATGGCAACTAACCTTGGCAGCTCAAATCTATTGATGATAGATGAGTGCTTAGAGCTATTGATGCGCTGAAAGTAAGTAATTGACCAGCAGTAAGATGCTGCCGATAAATAAGGCAGTACATATGATGCCGCCAATCACATAGGGCATGATCGAACTTGAGCCAAAGTCTTGTTGGTAGCGTTTGCTGCTTTGCACACCAACAGCACCGGCCAGCATGCTTTGTAGAAGCTGTTTAAAGCCAGGTTTTGATGGCGCAATGCTGTCAACCTGCTGAGCGGGGTGTTTCGCCTGGTGCGATGACTCAGGCGAGGGTGACGGCAAAGATGTTGACGAAGAGGCTTGTTTATCCATTATGACTCATCATACCCGAGATTTGGTCGCAGCCAGCGTTCACATTCTGACAACGGTATGCCTTTTCGAGCTGCATATTGCTCAACCTGATCACGGTTAATATTACCAACAGCGAAGTATTGGCTGTCTGGATGCCCGAAATACCAGCCGCTCACTGAGGCTGCTGGAAACATCGCGAAATTATCAGTCAGACTGACGCCGGTTGCATTTTCGGCATCGAGCAAACTAAATAAAGTCGCTTTTTCAGTATGATCAGGGCAGGCGGGATATCCCGGTGCTGGGCGAATACCCTGATAGCGCTCGCGGATCAGTTCCTCATTGCTGAAACTTTCTGCATCAGTGTAACCCCAGTATTTTGTTCTGACTTGCTGATGCATATACTCTGCCAGTGACTCTGCAAATCGATCTGCTAGGGCTTTTACCATAATCGCATTATAGTCATCATGCGCTTGCTCAAACTCTTTCGCTAGTGCCTCGGCATTTATGCCGGCAGTTACCACAAAGCCGCCAATATAATCTTGGCCCGCTGATTTTGGCGCAATAAAATCAGCAAGGCTTTGATTAAACTTGCCTGCCGGCTTTTCTTGTTGCTGACGCAGGTGGTGAAGCGTAGCCAACACCTCGCCATTATTATCATAAAGCTCAATATCGTCGTGATTGACTTGATTAGCTGGCCAAAAACCAATCACGGCATTTGCCACTAACAGTTTTTCGTCAAGGATTCGTGTGAGTAATTCTTGTGCATTCGCAAATAAGTCTTTTGCTTGTTCGCCAACAATTTCATCATCAAAAATACGCGGGTATTTACCGGCCAATTCCCACGAAATAAAGAAGGGTGTCCAGTCTATGGTGTCGATGAGTAAACTTAAATCAATATTGTGTAATTGCTTAGTGCCGATAAAGCTTGGTTT
>JABSRR010000259.1 GCA_013215025.1 Pseudomonadales bacterium | reverse complement strand
CAATGCCTAACCAAGTGCCTAATGTGCTGATAAAGAAAATACCGAGTGAAGCCTGTACCGACAGGGTAAATAACACCAAGGGGTTTTCGCTAGAAGACAGGCGAGAGATATTCCAGTGTTTTTCTAGGCCGTCTTTGGCGTCAACTTCAGGGATATAGTTACCGTCTTCGTTTTTGGTGTATTTCACCTGCATCGAATCGGTGCGAGTAACTTCATCACCCATATCTTTGCTAAGCTGAAAACGAATATTGGGGTTGGTAATGCTGGGGTCAGGAAAGCCTGGAATGCTGGTGGCAATTTCTTCGCGATTCTCGGGTGTGTTTTCGACTACGCCAAAGTTTAAGGCGTTACCGACACAGGCCGAGACACAGGCAGGTTTTAAGCCGACTTCAAGGCGGTCAACACACATATTACATTTTTCAACACGGCCTTTCACCGGGTCTAACTGTGGTGCATTGTAGGGGCAAACCCAGGTGCAGTAGCCACAGCCAAAACAGATTTCGGGGTCTTGAATAACCGCGCCGTATTCCGGGTGTTTGGTATAGGCGCGCGTAGGGCAGCCTTTTAAACACACCGGGTTATCACAATGGTTACAGGCCATGGAGATATTCATGCGCTGAAAGTCGGGGAATTCGCCGCTTTCTACATAACCGACCGAGCGGAAGGCAAAGTGGTCGGGTAGGTCGTTCTTTTCTGAACAGGCTGATTCACAGGCATGGCAGCCAATGCAGTTATCTGCGGTAAAATGAAAGGCATGTTGTTTGTTACGGTTAGGGTTGTCGCCAATCACATCTTCGTGGTTTACCTTTAGGCTTAAAGTATCTTCTAAAGGTATAAATTCAATCGGGTTGCCGTAACGGTTTACTTTATCTGTTTCTTTATCAGTAAGCTTTGCATAAGAAGGCTCATCAGCTCTAACTTCAAACATCTTGATAGCCTCCTTAGAATTGACGATTGCTTAAGTTAATTTTTGCAGCCTCGGCTTGATCGGTTTTTAGAATCCGAATCGCGCCCTGTTTAAACGCAGGTTGTCGTGAGTGTGGATCTAACAAGCCTAAACTTAAACGATTTATGCAGTTATAAAAATGGAAGGGTATAAACACCATATTTTCAGGCACCCGCTGAGTTAACTGCACCATGACAATGGCATCACCACGTCGGCTTTCAAGCCTTACGTATTCCATCGATTTAATGCCGAGCTTAGCTGCCGCTTTGGGGTTCATTTCCATAAACGGGGTAGGGCTAAACTTATTACAGTTGCCCACCTTGCCGGTTTTGGTGCGGGTGTGGAAGTGTTCCACCAAACGGCCCGAGTTAAGCCAGAACGGGTATTCTTCGCAAGGGCGCTCGTTGTTATCGTTAAAGCGCAGGCTTAAGATTTTTGCCTTGCCATCAGGGAATTGGAACACGCCATCGGTATATAAACGTGGGTTACCTTTGCGCACTTGACTGTGATCGGTGGGTAAGCTGTCACCATGCAGGTCAACCGCTTGCTCTGGGCTGAATTGATTTTTATGGTCTTGCTCAGAATATGGCCACTGAATACCGCGTGAGGCTTCAATGCGTTCGTGCGTCATGCCTGAAATATCTAACATGCGCGCTTTGCCATTGACCGATTTACCGTTCACCGATAATTGGCGCATTTCTTCAAATACGGCTTCGGCTGTATCTGGGAATTGCATCTTGGCGTGGTTATCCCAGCGCTTCGCGAGTTCATTAAAAATCCATAAGTCAGATTTGGCATCGCCTGGGGGTTCTGCAACTTGACGGGTAATATTCACGCGACGCTCGGTATTGGTGAAGCAGCCGGTTTTTTCAGCCCACACGGCACCGGGTAGATAGACATTCGCCCACTCTGCGGTTTCGCAATCTTCATACGAATCTTGTACCACACAAAACTCGATATTCTTAAAGTTTTCTCGAATTCTGGCCGTATTGGGCATAGACGTGAGCGGGTTGGTGGCGACAATCCATAGCGCTTTAATTTCTCCGGTTTCTACTGCCGGAAAAATATCGGTTTCTTTTTTGCCGACCTTGGGTGGAAAAAAGTCTTCGTCGACATTCCAAAACTCAGCAACCTCTTGGCGATGGTCAGGGTTTTCTAAGGCACGATAACCCGGCAGGCCGGCGCAGCTTGACCATTCGCGCGTACCCATGGCATTGCACTGGCCAGTAATGGATAAGGAGGTGCCGCCAGCTTTGCCTATATTGCCGGTAATGAGGTTCATATTATTAATGGCGCAAACGCTATCAGAGCCATGCGTTGACTGGTTAATGCCCATAGTCCAAATAGCCATGGAGGCATTGGTTTTGGCATAAAGGCGAGCAACTTCACGAATGGTGTCAGGCTCAATGCCGCAGATTACCGAGGCATCTTCCGGTGAGTATTCTTTCACTAATTCACGAAATTCTTCAATGCCGTTAGTGTGCTGCTCGATATAGTCTTTGTCTTCCAGACCCTCGTCTAAAATAACGTGTGCGAAGCTGTTTAATAAAACAAGATCCGTGCCCGGTAGAATAGGCAGATAGTAATCAGCCATCTGGCCCATCATGGTTTTACGCGGGTCAATCACAACCACCGGAAATTTGGGTT
>JABSRR010000258.1 GCA_013215025.1 Pseudomonadales bacterium | reverse complement strand
AATCCAAGCTGCTGAAAACGAATCTCTGCCTGCTGTATCTGCAATGGCCTGGCTTGCTCGGCATCCTCAACTTGGGTTGGCTTGGATAAGGTATTCAGACCATCTTTTACGGTGCCGATATTTTCAAATAAATTAGACACTTCCCACATGATCCAGTGCGACATACCGGAGATGCGAATACCGATACTCATCGCGACGGCAATCGCGGCGGCTGACATATCGCCATAAAACCAATAATACAGGGCAATACTGACGATGCTGGCAATCAGCAGCATATTAATGATCCAGACGCTGAGATTGAGCCAGGTGACCAAACGCATCTGTGGGTGCACGGTCGTTAAAAATTCTTGCATACTGTGCCGTGCATAGTCTGCATCGAAATCATGCTGGGAGAACAGCTTAAGCGTCATCACATTGGTGTAGCTGTCGACAATGCGGCCTGTCATTTCTGAGCGGCTGTCGGCCTGCAGCATGGCAATCTGTTTGAGCCTGGGTAGAAAAAATTTCAAAATAGCAAAATACAGCGCAATCCATACCAATAACGGTAGACTTAAGCGCCATTCTAAGCTGCCGACTAACACTATGGTGCTGATTAAATACACCGCTATGAACAGCAGTACATTGACCAGCTTGAGGATACATTCGCGCACCCCAAGCGAAGTTTGCATAAGCTTGGTGGCAATACGGCCACTGAACTCATTTTGATAAAACTGCCATGACTGCGACAGTAAATAGCGATGCCCCAGCCAGCGCACCCGCATGGGCAAGTTACCCATAAAACCTTGGTTGATCATTGATGAATGAAATAACACCAGGGTTGGCATAAAAATCAGCAAATAGGCAAACAGGCCTATGATGGTCCATTTTTCGCGCTGAAAAAAATCCGTTTTATCTTGCGCAGCCAGCCAGTCGACCAGCTGACCCAGAATGGCATACAGGCCTACCTCGGCAACCGCCATTAACACAGTCGTGAAGGCGACAATGGCTAAGTATTTTTTTAAGCCGTGAATATAGTGCAGGCAAAATGCGACAAGCTTCGTCGGTGCTGGGCTTGGGTGCTGCGGTGGAAAGGCTGGCACCAGAGATTCAAACCAAGCAAAAAGGGCATTCATAAAACACTCGTATCGGTAAAAAATTTAGTCATCGTTTGGCTATGCTAGCCGGTGACAAGATATACGGTAAATAAGCTGATTCCGAGCAATAGTCGATAAATCACAAACGGCATAAAACCAATGCGGTCGATGAGGCGCAAAAATAGATGAATGCACAACCAGGCGGTAAGCCCGGAAAATCCCATCACTAACAGCAATGGCAATAGCGATATGCTGCTGTCTGACTGTAGCAGCTGCCACGACTTAAGCGCACTGGCTGCAAGAATGAGCGGAATTGACAATAAAAACGAAAACCTTGCCGCCGCCTGTTTGCTTAGCCCCAGCAGTAAAGCCCCAGTCATGGTAATGCCTGAGCGCGAGGTGCCAGGAATTAAGGCCAAACACTGCAATAGGCCAATCAGCCATGCGTCGCGCATATTGGTGTGCTGGCGCGTATTGTTTTGCGCCAGCTTATCGGCCACACCCAGAATAATGCCAAATAATACGGTTGTGGTGGCAATAATCAGCAGCGAGCGCAGCTCCAGCGCCAGCCATTCAATGCAGAGCCCCATAATCACGGCAGGTATTGTCGCAAAAATAATTTGCCAGGCGAGCTGCGCCTGCTGACTGCTTTGCTGCTTAAAAACCTGCGCTAACCAAGCTTGGCTGAGCTGCAGCAAGTCGCGCCGAAAGTAAAACATCACCGCGATCAGCGAGCCTAAATGCGCGGCGACATCAAATACCAGGCCTTGGTCGGGTAAACTGCTGAGCTGCGCCGGTAAAATCAGATGCGCAGAGCTTGAAATCGGTAAGAACTCGGTGATTCCCTGAATCAGGGCGAGCAGAACAATATACAAAACATCCATTTAATGACACATCACTAGGGTTTGCTGGCTTGCTGCTGAGCAATATTTTTCCAGGCGCTGTGACCACGAATATACAGCGGCTCTAACTGCGCCATGGGGATAAACTGTTTAGCGTTATACTGTTGCTGCGCTAGGTTTAATAAGCCATCGGCGCTGACTGTTACGCCAGTGACAGGCATTGCGGTTAAGCCATGACTGGCAGGTTCAGCAATCAACTTGGTTTCATCTGCGGCCAGCTGTTGTGCAAGCTCAGCTTGAGCCAATAATTGACTTGGCTGCAGCTGTTGCAGCTGGCTTCCGACAATACTGAAGCGAGCTAAATACACCTCTTGCATTTTAGCATCGCGGATCACCGTGAGTGGCTGACTTGGACTATCTGCATTGCACGCGCCAGCGCTGTCAGTTTCATTGTTTTTATCTATGTCGTTATGTATGTCGTTATTTATATCGCTGCTTATGTCGCTACTACTATCCATAGCTTGGCAGTGATAAGAACTGGCCAGCACCGCCAGGCTGTCAAGGCTGATCAAGCGCAGATCATCAACCCAGGCCAAGCTTTTTGCCACCGCCACCGCCAGCCGTACGCCCGTGAATGAGCCTGGGCCATAACTTACCGCCACTGCATCTAGCTGCTTGAAGCTCA
>JABSRR010000257.1 GCA_013215025.1 Pseudomonadales bacterium | reverse complement strand
AGCTACTGCAAAAAAATCCCCCGTCAGCGGCTGCGTCATCTATAATGGCGCAGATTGATGCTTTCGCGCTATCACACTGATTGATTCAGCCTTGCCAGTTAAGCTTTGATGTACCCTATTTAAACGGGCGGTTTTTATCAACGCTTTTGGTCAGCACATTGTTAACTACAATGGTTCAGTTTTTCGCGTGTTAGCGTCGGCACAAGCGCCGTTGCGACCAAGCAGCTTGGCGCGTTGCATTATAAAAACCGACGATTATTTGATAAGGAATGCTTGTATGAGCACACACGATATCCCCGCATTATTTGAGCAATGGAATGCGGCACTGCAAACCGGCGACCCAAAGCAAGTGGTTAGCCTTTACGAAACTAACGCTATTTTATTGCCGACGGTGTCTAATCAGGTGCGCCACAACCACGCCGAAATTGAAGATTATTTTGTGAGTTTTTTAGCCAAAGGCCCAGTGGGTAAAATTGATGAGTCGAATGTGCGCAGCTTTGGTGATATTGCTATTAACTCGGGCGTGTATACCTTTAGCTTTAAAGACGGTGCCCAAGTACAGGCCAGGTTTAGCTATGTTTACCGCTGGAATGGCCAAGCCTGGAAAATTATTGAGCATCATTCATCGGCAATGCCTGAGGGCTAGGTTTTTTTGCTTACTGCTTACTGCTTACTGCTTTTTGATTTTTGCTAGAAAGCTTTTTGATTTTTGCTAGAAAATTAGCCAGCGTTTTCTCGCTTGTGTAAGCTTAGCCTAAAGTTGTTTATACAAGCTTATATCAAGGCCAGCCAATGCTGGCCTTTTTTATGCCTGACAAAAACCCTAGATATATTTTGCCCACAGCGTATTGGGGTGGCGGGCCTTAAGCCCACGATAGTAAACACATAAGGGGTAAAGGCCAATCAGCAGAGCCAGCGTGATTGCATAGGTCATGCCGAGTTCGGTGAAATGCCTGAGGCCTAAATAGGTCGCCGAGCCCTCCAGCAGCAGGCGATGCACTAAATAAAAAAACATCGCATTTTGACCAAATACCAGCAGCACCCCATTCTGACGCACGCCGATAAGCTTTTCTAGCTGCATCATGCTGGCAAGAATGATCGCCATCATGCCTAGCTCCAGAGTTAGATAGGCAAGCGAGGGTGGGTATTTGCTGACGTGCAGCCATTGCACAATCGAATTGTCATAGCGAAACAGCCACAGATTGCCATAATCGTTGTGGTAGCGAATGCCATAATAGCTCAGCAGCAACAGCAGGCCTAAGGCAAACAGCAAGAGATCGGGTCGCATCTTGTGCTGACCGGCTTGATAGTTGAGTAAATAGCGACCAAAAGCCCAGCCCAATACCATCACTGATAGCCAGGGTATCACCGGATACTTAATGACTAAGTCGACAGCGTTATAGGTGGATATCAAAAGCGCAGCTGCCATAGAGCTGGGGTTGTGGGCTTCGGGTGGCCAGACGCTTGCGGTGATCCATTCGCCAGCGATCCACCAGCTTAGCGCAATTGTCAGCAGGCCAAGTAGCGAGGCTCGGCGCAGCAGCGCCATACACATCATCGACACGCCAATCGCAAATAAGACTTGAAAGGTCATGCGGCCAGAAAACAGCGAAATAATGGTGGGGTCTAAAAGTGCGATAAAGGCGCCGCGGTAGAAAATGTCTTTATCGATTTGCCGGCTGTCGACGCCTTTGGCGACTTTTCGTTCTACGCTAATAGCCAGTGCCGTACCGGCCAAAAAAACAAACACCGGGGCGCAGATATGCGCAACCCAGCGGGTAAAGAACTCCAGCACTGGCAGCGGGTCGCCGTATTGGTAAAGTATCGCTGAGTCATTCGAGAGATGATGCTTGTTATAGGCCATTGAAACATGGTCTAGCGCCATCAGAATCATCACAAAGCCGCGCATCCAGTCGATCGAGGCAATTCGGTTTGAGCTGGGCATAGGATTGCTATCCTTCCTCAAAGTCTTAAGCTATTTACGTATCACACAAGGCTAGGCAGCCTGTTTAAGGTTTGGTACTTATAGTTCAAAGCTTGTGTTCAAAATTTAAGTGTAGCCGCATGCTGGCTGCAAAGTACAGTAAGGCGGATGACTATCCGCAAAGATTTTAATATCGCGGGCTGTTTATTTTGCTGGTACATTTTGGCGCTTTATTTGCGCTATCGATTCGGGCTGTTAAAAGCCAATTATAGAAAGCCTGCAGTAGGGCTAAGTATAAGAGCTAAAAATACGAAATTAGTATAGGCGCTAGGTATAAAAGCTAAGTATAAACGAGGATTCTCTAAAAGAGATGGTACCAGAGGCCGGACTCGAACCGGCACACCCGTTAAGGCGGGGGATTTTGAATCCCCTGTGTCTACCAATTTC
>JABSRR010000256.1 GCA_013215025.1 Pseudomonadales bacterium | reverse complement strand
GCTGTCCGAACCGGTCGGATATTCTAACGACTAGCAGGAGCCCTGGCCTTGATTCCAAAGGAAAGAGGGTAGGGACGAAGCCTGCCAGGTCACACTCGCCCTCAGCGAGGGACAGACTCATTGATCTTGCAAGAGTTCCGGTGTTTCGTGCGCGGACGGCAAACATGAAACACTCTGAAGCACGTGTGTGAAACACCAAAAGAAGTGTCAAACATGCATCAAACGTGCATGAAACGTGCTTGAAACACGATCGTCTGTGGTGTTTCAAGGTCAGGTTCATGCTTCAACAGTGTTTGAACATTTGTTTTTTCATCCGTGTTTGAGGCAATGAAACGCTCATGAAACAAGATCATTTTGTGTTTCAACAGTGTTTGACAGTGTTGCACGGAGCTGTTTCAAGGTGTTCAAACACTGTTGAAACACCTATCAAACACAGCACGTCACACGAGTTCAAACACCATTGTACAACATGTTTAAAACAACTCCGAAACACGTACCGGATGAATGTCCATCGGTGCGCGTCCATCTCGCTCGCCATCGACACCGCCGCTGTCCTGCGCGCTGATGCTGTTGATCGATCACACGCGCTACGCCAGAAACGCGTGCACCATCAGCTTTGAGAGCTCGGCCGACCACAGGTTCGTCGTCAGCACGTTATCCGACGGCACCCAGGGCGCGCACAGCTGCACCAGTTTCGCCACCGCCGCCAGTCAGCACGCGGTCCGACTGAGCCAGGTCCGAGATGGCCAGGTTCGATAGCATCACGAACGTCGTCGACGTCGAGCTGTTGGCCGCTCGCGCGCGCTGCATCGAGTGCGCCGTGCGCACCGGCAGCGTCGACTTCTCGATGACGATCTTGGGCGACCTTGCCACGCGTGTGTTGTGCCGCGCCGTGAACTTCCAGTTCGGATGTTCAGAGCACGCGCTGCGCGTGTCCACGTTTTGTGTGTGTGCGTGATCAGAGACATGTCAAGATGGGTGCGATGTCGGCTTTCGTCGGGCGCGCTGTGCTTCGATGACCGTGACTCTGCGGAACACGTTTCAGTCTGGCTTCCTCTGAGTCAGCAGCACCACTTTAAGCATGAGGTGCGCTTCGTCACCGACGCCGCCAAAAGCGTCTGTGTTCTCGCTGTTGTCGCATTCTTCGCAGAAGGTGTGTGCAGCTGGTGTAAAGACGTGTCGTCGTTCGCTTGTGACAAAATGTGAGGGCAAAAAGCTGCAGATGTCGATGGAAGCGGACAGCTTGCTGGTTGTCCCAGCACATGACTTCAGGTTAAGAGTGTACTGAACATCTCCTCGAAATCGCGTGATTTTCGACTTTTGCAAAAGTAGCTGAATCCGCCGATGTCGTCGACATGGCGCGTGTGACTTCGGACTAGGCTCGATTGCCCTCGTAATCACAGATCATACAGCTCTTACGACGCGCTACCTGAACTGGCGAGTCGGCGCTCTCAAAACGTCACAAAAATGCATAGAAACCCTGCCTGTTGAGGTCTCTCCAAAATCACACCATGGAGGCCTGTTAGTAGAGTGATTTTCGGAGGATTTCACAACGGGATTTGAGGTAGAACGCCAAGAATGCGCTAGATAGACGCCCATCGTGGCCTGTAGCGAGTGGCACGTCTCAAATAACTACCAGATTTGAGAAAAGCTTCGTTTTCGAAATGTTGTGATTTGCAGTTACAAAACCAGGTAGCGCGTTTCAAACTTTGTGCATACCATGAGTGGATAGCCAGTACAAAATACATATAAAAGAAAACGAGTCTGATCAAGATTCTGGAACGCAAGACCGGTCTTGAAGAGGATTGACATCTTGACCCGCTGCACTCATCGGAGATGTACGGTACACTCTTAAGTCTGGCGAGTGCGAAATTGCCATCGACACGTGGCATAATTGAGAACAGCTGTAATGCGCTCATCAACAGTCAGGATAATTTCTAGATCGCAACTCGGTCGATTTTTAAGAGTGTACTGTACATCTCCTCGAAATCGCGTGATTTTCGACTTTTGCAAAAGTAGCTGAATCCGCCGATGTCGTCGACATGGCGCGTGTGACTTCGGACTAGGCTCGATTGCCCTCGTAATCACAGATCATACAGCTCTTACGACGCGCTACCTGAACTGGCGAGTCGGCGCTCTCAAAACGTCACAAAAATGCATAGAAACCCTGCCTGTTGAGGTCTCTCCAAAATCACACCATGGAGGCCTGTTAGTAGAGTGATTTTCGGAGGATTTCACAACGGGATTTGAGGTAGAACGCCAAGAATGCGCTAGATAGACGCCCATCGTGGCCTGTAGCGAGTGGCACGTCTCAAATAACTACCAGATTTGAGAAAAGCTTCGTTTTCGAAATGTTGTGATTTGCAGTTACAAAACCAGGTAGCGCGTTTCAAACTTTGTGCATACCATGAGTGGATAGCCAGTACAAAATACATATAAAAGAAAACGAGTCTGATCAAGATTCTGGAACGCAAGACCGGTCTTGAAGAGGATTGACATCTTGACCCGCTGCACTCATCGGAGATGTACGGTACACTCTTAAACGAGCTAACATTTCGAAAACGAAGCTTTTCTCAAATTTGGTAGTTATTTGAGACGTGCCACTCGCTACAGGCCACGATGGGCG
>JABSRR010000255.1 GCA_013215025.1 Pseudomonadales bacterium | reverse complement strand
TGGTGTGTTTTTGTTGGAACTGTACCCAGGAAGCGAATCATAACCTACTTTTGCTCGTGTCACCCTGGATGCCCCGATGCGTGCCCCAGCACACGAAACGCGTGCGACGCTCTTGTTTTCATGCGTTGGCGGTTGCGCAAGCCCAAGAGGAAGGCGACGACGATGCTGAGGAGGAGGAGCAGTAGGAGGAGGAGGAGCCAGAGGCAGAAAACCCGCCAGAGCCAAACGAGCCACACGGAGGAGTTAGTGGAGCAGGAGGTGGCGCAGGAGCTGGTGGACCAGGCGGCAAAGGCGGCCACACAATCGCTGCAATGTGACATGCGGTTTACTTATTACACGGGATGGGTTGCGCACGGCCAGTACAGTTGTACAGTATTGCATAAAGCATAGAGGAAGCATGCATTTTCACCAGCTACCTCAAGTTAGTGGACAAGCGTCCCGTGCACTATTGTGCGCCAATCCGGCGGGACCAGAAAGTCTTAGATTTCGGTTCCTGAGCAAGGCACTTATTTTGAACTCGTTTTAGGGACCATTATCCATAGCAACCAGACAAGATAAGTGACCAGGAATGTGCAATTTCAAAAACAAACTAGTCAAATGAGGCAGGAAACCAACACATCAAATAAGGCAGGAAACCAACACATCAAGCATAACCTGTTTTTTGCCCTTCAAGGTGGGCAACGCGCAAACAAGAGAAAAGTGCCACATGATGTTGCGTTGAACTTCGCGTGTGTTGCAGAACATCGACGACTGCATCGGGGCCACCACTTTGAAGGGCAAGAAATGGGTTAGATTATGCTTGATATTGGTTCAAACATCCTTGTGCTTGCCTTGAAGGGCGAAAAAGCAGGTTATGCTTGAGATTTGTGCGAACATCCTTGCGCTTGCCATCCTGAGCGCGTCGTGCCTGTTGGTATGGATGCTTTTCAGGCCTCTTTTCATTCCTTCTCCTTGCCTTATCAAACAGTATCAGCTGACAGAGGCCAAGGGGTATAATTGGGCGAGAGGAAATGAGCCAGTGGGCTCTTTCTCCAGGCGCTTGTGATTCCTTCTGCGTGGTAGTGACTCAGTACTTCAATACAGAGCTCACACAATGCATGCTTTAGTGAGAGATGTGGTTGAGCACCTGCGACCTGAATCGAGCGATTGCTGAATTCTGTGTCAACTCCGGGGCCCACTTTGGAGTTCAATTCGGTGCCTATTCTAGGGACTGAATATGCAGGTTTGTGGTCCCGCCGGAATGGCGTTCAATAGTCGATCATGTATGTTGCTGCTGATGCAAGATGATTTGGAATAGCATCTCTTACATGCTTGTTGGCTGCGGTCTTGTGCCAGCAGCATCTGCACATACGTGCCATGTAGGTCCACGAAGTTGCTTGCAGCGTGCGCGGCCTCAACCCGTAGGCAATGTGACCCCGGCATGCGGGCGCATTCCCATCGCAAGCTGCGCTTATGAGGTTGAGTTGCTCGTCGGCGTATCCCACGTGGCATTGGAGATGCGAGGCACTTGGGGTCACAGCCGTCATATGGCAGGTTGTCCAGAGCTGGTCTCAGTTTGATGACAATGGTTAATAGGGTGCGACGGCAATGCTGCACGGTGCACGGGACTGCGCGCTTCCGGCAACGGTTGCTGCCACGACCCTGCCGTTAGCCCCATCACTAGTCAATTTGCTAACAGAGATGTGCGTGAGCGTGACCTCGTCGGTGCACCAGCCGGTCTTGCTGGCATGGCCGCCCTCAGCGGGTGTGGCGAAGAGCTTCAGGCAACATGCGTGGCGCTATATTATCATTGCACGCAGTGTTGCTGTTTACAGCGCATCTGCGCAAGAGGTGTGCGAGCACTGACGCGTTATTTTGGATATGCTCGGCCTCAGGTTGATGTCGTTGACATGTCGCTGAACGGCTATGGGCCATTCTGGGAAATAGTGCAAGCGTTGAGGGTCATGCTGCTTGATGGGTTCCTCGGTGGGGGGAAGGTGGTCTTGGCGTGGTTTGCCAATAATGATTCGCTGGATCGGTAGCCGGTATGCTGACTTCGGGTGTGGTTGTCGGTCCCGCTGCGTCACTGCATCGTCATGTAAGAGCACCTAATGGCTCATATCCGTATCCGTGGTCCACAATTGGCCGGATTTTCAATCCGTTTTGGTGCCGGTTTCAATGCTTTTTTGGTGCCGGTTTTAGGTCCGATTCTGGAGCTCATTTTGGGAACCTTTTCGGTTCCAAGAATCGGCTTTCAGGTGCAATCCGTTGCGAGATCAGATCACAGGTTCGCTATTGTAAAATGAAAGACTTCGGCCCGGAAGTGCCCCAACCTGTCGGGTGTATTTTGCAAGGTTAAGGTCCCAAAACGGTATTGTTTTTGGTTCCCGTTTTGGGTACCAAAGCGGGCCCCGTTTTGGGAACCGGAAAGGTCGATTTTTTGGGATCCCATTGCGCGCAGGAAGCGATGCCAGCAGCATTTCATTCTGTGAAGATGCGACGCAATCTCGTGATACTTTCTGTGATTCGCAACATGTTTTTGCAGGGGCTCACACGCGGGTTCCTGGCTGGTGGCGGTGGGTGGCTCTAGCAATTCATCGCCGTAGTAAGCACGTTCGCACATGCTGGGTGCCCAAAAGGTGGGCCAGCTGAAATAGGTT
>JABSRR010000254.1 GCA_013215025.1 Pseudomonadales bacterium | reverse complement strand
AGAGCGTTGCACCATATAAGTGCACACCGATGCGCTGTGAGTGCGTCTGGCTTTGCTCTACTATCGGTACCCAACGACATCAACGACAGGTCTTGCCAGATATGGCGATTAAACCCCCCAAGCCACCACCCATTACCGATGTGATCGAGCAGGTCAATCAACTGGTAGGTAACAGCGGAATACGCGAGGAGGTCGATAAGGGCGTACGCACACTGGCCCAATCCGCGCTGCAGAAGCTGGACGTCGTCAGCCGGGAAGAATTCGACGCCCAGACCGAGGTACTGAAGCGCACGAGAGCACGTGTGCTGGAGCTGGAGCAAGAGCTCGACGCCTTAACGCAGGCGCTGGATGCACAGGGAACATCGCCGGCGAACTGAACCCATAACAGCACCCCTCTGCTCAAGGATGAGCTATGGAATTTGCCACTGTTCGCAGCCGCGCGGAGTGCGGTCTGCAGTCACCACCCGTCACGGTTATAGACGTATGAATGTGAGCTTGTTTTTTTTCTAACTAAGAGTATGTATTGAAAAGACCATTTTATGCTTCTGCTTTTTTTAAACGGACTTTTAAAAGGAGAAAGCACGATGGTGAAGTCCTTCTTCAGTTTCTCGTTACTACTCTTATGTATTTTCTATACGGCGCTTGGCAGCACCCAAGAAGATACTCAATTAGAGATATACGCAATGAATGACGAAGAATATGATCGACTCTCCGAGTCATTCTACAGAGAGTCGGCATCTGTGCCTGAATCTAGAGTCATGGATGAATTTCTCCGACGATTTGATGGTAAATACAAGTCGCTCTTCGAAAGGGATGATGTGCTACTGATACACGCCCATAGCGCTGAATGGATTGATGAATTACGTCGGATAATCAATACAACTAACGCTTACAATTACCTGAAGCTCATGAAGTTTACAGAACTAAGTCAAAGTGATTTCACTGTAGATGTATTGCAGGACTATGCAGAAACGTACAGAGTTTTAGATAGAGAACATGAACAGAGAATAATGGAGCACCACGCGAAACTGCTCTCGCGAATTTCAGCGAACGGTGCAGCCACAATCAAAGAAATATGTGAGTTACATTTGAGGCCAATATTGAATGCTCGGGCCTTATCTAAAGGATCTAAGCCAGTTTTTGATTGGGATGGTTTCATCGATAGCTACCCAAGGATTATGGCTAAACAAGCCTATATAGAATCGCAAAGAGTTAAGCGTCAAGGGCCACCGAGAGAATTGGTTTGGAAAAAAGAAGTCATCCCATTAGATGGATCTGACGCGAGTGTCGTGAGCATGAGTTTATCACCTAAGGGGAATGAAAAATGAATAAAGCGATCACTCAACTAGTATTGGCTTTTTCACTCACTCTTACTGCAACTACAGCGTCTGCTGTAGTTGCTAACTGTGATAAGATTAACGGACCAGGTATTGGCCCTTATAATCCTACATACACCGTATCTTGGGGAGCAAGAGAAGGTACGGTAATGAATATTTTGTCCGAGTTTGCGCAACCAGTGCTCAACGAAATCTACTCGTTTGAACGAAATATTCCGATAAATCAGGGTGGTGTCGGATTTCAGGTTTTTTATCTTGCTCCGGGAGGCATAGGTACATGGCTGGTTGATGTAGACGCCATTACATTTCCCAGACTTTTCGCCGATGACTGTACGAAGTCTCAGTTTCTGATTTAAACCACGGGATATTTTGGAATGAATATATTCCGATATGCTAAATGCTTATGAGCATCTTAGTATTTTCGGTAACAAGAAATTTTTATCCTAAGTCGACTTCAATGCTTATTTGGAAGCCTTGCGTGAACCCATGGAGAACGGAGAAATCACGGTCTCTCGCGCTCGCTTTAAATTCCGCTTCCCGGCGCGCTTTCAGTTGGTTGCAGCGATGAACCCCTGCCCCTGCGGTTATGCCGGGGATGAGGTGCGTCACCGTCGCTGCACACCTGAGCAGGTCGCGCGCTACCAACAACGCGTGTCAGGGCCACTGCTGGACCGGATTGATCTGCACGTTGGCGTCACACGCCCGCCCGCGCAACAGTTGCTAACGACGCAGACACAGGCAGAGAGCAGCGCCGAGGTGAAGGCGCGTGTAGATAGCGCGCTGGCGCACCAACTGGCAAGGCAGGGGTCATCCAACGCGCAGCTTACGCCTGATGCTCTGCTGCAACATTGTCAATTGCTCACATCCGATGCGCAGTGGTTGCAGTCGGCAGCGGACTCGCTGGCTCTGTCCGGTCGGGCCCTGCACCGCACACTGCGCGTAGCACGCACGATCGCAGATCTTGCTGGCGCAGACTCCGTTGAACGCAGCCAGCTGGCCGAGGCGCTAAGCTACCGACGGGCGCCAGCAGAGCCACACCGTTAAAGACCAAACCTCATACAGATGTCCCCAAGTCGATGCACTGCGGCAGTTCCTTTCGGCGGCGCGGGCTAGCACCGTGACGGAGCACAGCGCTCACCCCGGCTCGCCTTGCCTAAGCCGAACAGGCTAATTACTATCGACTAATAGTTAGTAGTTTGGAGCAAAACCTGTGAGCCACTGCCCCTTTGCCAATCTTCTGGACCCTGATACCTACGCCGGAGGCATGCCCTATCAACAGCTGAAGGCGGTGCGCGATACCGGCCCGGTGGTGCGTATGG
>JABSRR010000253.1 GCA_013215025.1 Pseudomonadales bacterium | reverse complement strand
TTTTCCGAAACCATCTCAGCAGACGTTTCAACTTCCTCAGTGACTTCATCGCCGGCGGCAGACACGGCTTGGTCAAGATCAGCATTGTCAAGCAATGCATCTTGTGCCGTTTGCTGCTCTATGTCTTGTTCAGGCTCAACAGCTACTGCAGTGGATGCCTGAGAGATATCCGCAGCATCATTTTGCGCGGCGAATTGGTTTTGTAATTGTGCTAATTTTTGCTCTTGAATCTCAAGCAAACGCTCAAGCTGTTCTACTTGAGAACTCAAACTATCAACCTGACTGGTTAAGTTTGCATTTTCATTTGTTAGGGCTTGCATCTCGGCACTATTTGCACCGGATGCAACGCCATCTGCATCAACCCCCGTCGTTGTCGCATCGCCAGTTGCAACAAGGCTAAGCTCGCCACCACGGGTATCAGCTGCATCAATAGCCTCTTCGACAGCAGACTGCGCATCGACTGGCGAGCTGGCATCAATAGCAACTTCCGACTCAGCCAAAACCTGTCTTGAACCACCATAAACGGTATCATTTGCTAGCATTTTATCGACCGAGCGAATAGCCGAAGCATCAGGAACGCTCAATAATGCAGCTGCCTTTAAACGGTTGATATCGCCTCGGATAAACGCACTAGGATTGTCCTGATAAATAGCCGTCATGGTTTGCTGAATACTGGCACCTTGGGGTGTATATTGCTTAGCAATAGACCAAAGTGAATCGCCAACTTCGGTATTATACTCGCTGTCGGAGTTTGGCCTGCCGGATACTTGTGCATAGCTTCTATTTGCTTGCGGCTGAGTTTGTCGCGTGACCGGCGCAGATGAGTCAGCCTCAGTGCGTTTACTTGAAGTTTGTGTTGGTTGTGAAGAAACCGCTGGAGTAGCTAATTGAGAAGCTGAAGCCTGCGTATAACTTGGCAGATCAACGAGTGCAGTATAAGAGCGAAGAATTCTTCCGGTAGGCCATTTCGCTTCAATCACGAAATCCAAAAAAGGCTCATTTAAGCGCTGAAATGAGGATAATTTGATTAAGCCGCTGCCATCATCCAGCACTTCAACTACAAATTTTATATTGCTTAGATAAAAGGTGCGTTCGACACCGGCATCCAGAAACTGTTGATCAGAGGCAAAGTCAACCAAGATCTGTGTGGCATCTAGATCAGCAACATTATTAATAACAATCTCGGCTTTCAGAGGTTCATTTATTGCCGAGAGCATAGTCATTTCACCAAGCCCCAAAGCAAGTAACTGGTTCGCTTGAACAGAACCGGCAAGTAAGATAGCACTGGCTAATTTACGATACATGAATCCTTTACCCTTAATTATTATTAGTGATCACTTGGCAAATAATAGTACTGCCACACCAGACCGATCACATCACTTCAAATATCTTGAAATGAAGCCAAAAAACAGCAGACTTTGCCTGCTTTTCAGCATAAAAAATTGTTGTGTGTGCTAAAAGCGTGAACTTATGCAAAAAATACTAAGCTAGACTTACCTATTTTATAAAGATTGGCAATAAAAAACCTAATAATTTTTTTGAAAGTTGCGGCTAAGTATTCATTATGGCAAAGATTTTCGGGATTTGTTCAGACATCTCAGCCAATTTTTTGCCACCCCAAATTGCGCATCATCGAAACCCATTAGAAAATCACACTGATGAGCATCGTCATTCTGAATCCTAAGCTCACCAACAACGAGTTGCTGCTGAGCTTGCGCATAATGCATTGCCGATAACTGATGCTGAGACTCTGCATAGACTATTTCTTGCTCTGAGCGCAGCCATTCAAGCGCCTTATCGCGCTGCAGGGGCTCGGAGAGCTCTAATGAAACCCAGGCAGAAAAGCCATGAAAGACAGGCATCTGCAACGACCTTAATCGAATCGAAGCATGCTCAAACTGAGCTTGAAGCTCTGCAGCCAGCCGCTGATTAAAGCTCTCACCAACAGCATAGGTCGACAGCGGAAAGTAATTAAACGTCACTTGCTGATCAAAAATACCGTCCTCAATGGCCTGGCCGTTTAACAATTTCGCGGTTTGTGCGGCAAGCTCAGAAACGCCCGCCTTGCCGAATAATGATGCTGGCAACATGGCTTGCATACTTAGCATTTCCATCTCTGCGCTGCATGGCAACATGATAGCCTGCTGCACCAACTTCAACGCGGCCACATAAGGGTTGTCAACAAAGAACAAGCGATCTGAGTCTATTGCCGCAAGATGATCAGCATCGGCCTGCCAAGCAACGATGTCACAGTCTGCCAGAGCAAGAGCACTTGCCACCGCCTCGGCGGCCACTGATTCTGCCAGCAACATGCACACATCAATCGCGGCAAAATCAAAACCCTCTATTCTCTCAAAGGCTACACTTCTTCCATTAAACAATACTGACTGTGACTCATGATCTAAGGCCAGCAAATTTAATGATGGTGGCACCTCAAGCGTTGCCAGTGCGTCTAGCAGCGCCTCAAGCTGTAAGGATTCGGATGCAACAATAGCAATTGATAAGCCTGACATAGTCTTTACACGCGACTCACAATAATATTCAGCATACGCCTTAGCGGCTCAGCAGCGCCCCAAAGCAGCTGGTCACCTACCGTAAAGGCATTCAGGTATTGCTCGCCCATATTCATCGTGCGCAAGCGACCTACCGGCACTTCTAAGGTTCCCGTTACTGCGGTCGGCGT
>JABSRR010000252.1 GCA_013215025.1 Pseudomonadales bacterium | reverse complement strand
GCATCTATGGGCACTTCTGCATGGTAACGATTCGCACGGTCTAGAGCTGTTTTTAAGGAGACGGGCGCTGCATCTCCCTGCACTTGAGCGGCAATCAGGGTGATATTAAGTTGCGGGAACCGTTCCGCTAACACCGATATGATATCGTGAATAGCTGCGCCGGTATCTGAAGTGATAACGGCTATATGCTGTAATACGCGAGGCAGCGGTTTCTTTCGTGATTGCTCAAATAAACCTTCTTGCAGAAGCTTTGCTTTTAAAGCTTCAACGGCTCTGGCCATGGCGCCAACGCCAGATTCTTCAAGATAATCGGCGATTAGCTGATATGAGCCTCGACCCTCATACAGGCTTACTTTGCCATTGACCAGTATTTGCATCCCAGGCTTTAGACGGGTACGAATAAACTGATTTTTACCACGAAACATTGCGCAGCTGATCTGCGCATTATCGTCTTTCAGCGTGAAGTACCAATGGCCTGAGGCTGGCGCAGAAAAGTTAGAGATTTCACCGCTCACCCATACCTTGCCAACGTGCATTTCCAAGGCACCTCGTGCAAATTGATTGAGTTCAGAAACCGATAATACAGGGCTGTCTGTTTCGGAGCTTACACGCATAAGAAATCTATACCATCTAGCAAGGTAATAAAGCTAATTTTAAATTGTTTCTATAAGAATAAAAACTTATAATCCGCCAGCATACCAAGTAAAGCGAAATCATGCATAGGTAATTATTACCTGTCTGCTTGGCCAGCTTTTTAACGTTTTTCCTGCCTACATAAAGGTATGCCCATGTTACGTGTAAAACAAGAAGCACTGACATTCGATGATGTCTTATTGCAACCTGCTTATTCAGAAGTGACCGCGCGCGATGTCAATATAAAGACGCGCTTGAGTCGTAATATTGAGCTGAATATCCCCTTGCTCTCAGCCGCTATGGATACCGTTACCGAGGCGCGTCTTGCTATTGCGATGGCACAAGAAGGCGGCATTGGCATTATTCATAAAAGCATGTCTATTAAAGAACAGGCAAAGCAAGTGCTTGCGGTTAAAAAGCATGAGTCGGGCGTGGTGAAAGACCCAATTACGATTCAGGCAAATGCCTGTATTCGCGACTTATTAAGCATTAAAGAAAAATACCATATTTCAGGTGTGCCAGTACTCGATGGTGACGACCTAGTGGGTATAGTGACGAACCGTGATGTGCGTTATCAAGCTGACCTTGATGCGGCTGTTAGTTCTATCATGACCACGAAAGATAAGTTGGTAACGGTCAATGAAGATGCTAATCATGATGTGGCGAAAAAATTATTGCATGATCATCGTATTGAAAAGCTGCTTGTGGTTGATCAAGACTTTAATTTGCAAGGTATGATTACTGTTAAAGATATCCATAAAGCCAACACCTATCCTCATGCCTGTAAAGACGAACTGGGTAGGCTTCGGGTTGGAGCTTCAGTAGGCACTGGTCCTGATACAGATGAGCGCGTTGAAGCATTGGTTAATGTTGGCGTTGATGTGTTAGTTGTTGATACTGCGCATGGCCATTCTAGAAATGTGTTAGATAGAGTTAGAATGATTAAGCAATCTTATCCGCAGGTTGATGTGATTGGCGGTAATATTGCTACTGCTGAAGCTGCTGCAGCATTAATTGAAGCCGGTGCAGACGCGGTGAAAGTAGGCATTGGCCCCGGCTCGATTTGTACCACGCGAATCGTCACAGGTATCGGTGTACCGCAAATCTCAGCGATTGCCAATGTGGTTGAAGCCGTATCAGGCACTGATGTTGCCGTCATTGCAGATGGTGGTATTCGTTACTCAGGTGATTTTGCTAAAGCTATCGCGGCAGGTGCGCATGCGGTAATGATGGGTTCCATGCTTGCAGGCACAGATGAGGCGCCGGGTGAGATCGAGCTTTATCAAGGGCGTTCATATAAGTCTTATCGCGGTATGGGTTCGATTGGTGCGATGAATCAAACGACCGGTTCTTCAGATCGCTATTTTCAAGATGCCAGCAAAGGCGCCGAAAAACTGGTACCAGAAGGTATCGAGGGTCGTGTGCCTTATAAAGGCCCAGTCAGCGCCATTATTCATCAGCTGATGGGCGGTCTTCGTTCATCAATGGGTTATACCGGTAGTCTCACTATCACCGATATGCGCACTAAGCCTGAGTTTGTTCGCGTGACGTCAGCTGGTATGAGTGAGTCGCATGTACATGATGTGTCTATCACCAAAGAAGCGCCAAACTATAAAGTCTCTTAATTGTTATTGCCCTGCTTAAGTTTATTCGCCGGGCAATTTTTCTACAGGAAATCCGATGAGTTTAGATATCCATGCCCAGCGCATTTTGATCCTTGATTTTGGCTCTCAATACACGCAACTGATCGCTAGGCGCATTCGTGAAGCCGGCGTGTATTGCGAAATTCACCCATGGGATATGAGTGAAGCTGAAATCACAGCATTTAATCCGCGCGGTATTGTGCTATCCGGCGGGCCAGAGACGGTGACGCAGCAAGACACGCCACGTGCTCCTGCTGCAGTCTACGATATGGGGCTGCCATTGCTTGGAATTTGTTATGGTATGCAAACCATGGCACAACAGTTAGGCGGCAAAGTAGAAGCCTCTGATGTGCATGAATTTGGCTACGCAGAAGTTGCGATAAGTGGCGACGCCAAGCTTCTTCAGGGTATTGTCGATAAAGAACATGATGGCCAGCAGCTGCTGGATGTGTG
>JABSRR010000251.1 GCA_013215025.1 Pseudomonadales bacterium | reverse complement strand
GCGATAACAGCCCTATCGACGGGCTGGGTGACGTTGTGGTATGGCAGCCGGGCATGTCAGGCGAAAGCTTTTATGCCGCGCTTGGCGAACCTGATGCGATTACCTTTGAAAAAGAACAAGTAAATCCCGAATTAGTACAACTGTTAGCACACTATCATGCGGTGTATCCATCACCGGACATTTTGGCCACCTGCGCCCACCGCTTGCAAGAAAAGCAGCTGCTCGACCGCTTGAATATACCCACCGCGCCTTACTGCTATGCCGATAGCCACAGCCAGCTTGCCGAACTGTTGGCAAACTTCACCCTGCCGGTCGTGGTTAAATCGACCACTGACGGCTATGACGGTAAAAATCAATGGCGCATCTACCAGCTGGATGATATTCAACAAATCCCAGACGATGCGATTGCCAAAGGCGTGATTGCCGAAGCCTTTATTCAATTTAACGCCGAAGCGTCGATGATTGGCGTGCGCGATCGACAAGGTCATATCGCCTTTTACCCAGCCACAGAAAATGTTCACAGCAACGGTATTTTAGCGCGCAGTGTGGCACCCGCACCCAGCGTGAGCGAAGCGCAGCAACAAGCTATGCAAAAAGCGGTCGGTGCGATTCTCGAACATAGCGGCTATGTGGGTGTGTTAGCCGCCGAATTTTTTATCACCGACGACGGCATTCTTGTTAACGAGCTCGCGCCGCGTGTTCACAACAGCGGCCACTGGACTCAGCAAGGCACACTCGCCGGCCAATTTGACAACCATATCCGTGCCGTATCCGGCATGGCGCTCGGCGATACAGCCGCCTTCGGGCCCGCCGGCATGGTGAATATCATTGGTAGCCACACACTGCCCCAGCAGCTCATCGATCAGCATGCCACTCTGCACTGGTATAACAAGGTAGGCAAAAGCGGGCGTAAAATTGGCCACGTGAACGTGATTGCCGATAGCCACGACAGCCTGAACGCCCGCATGGACAGCCTCGCGGCCGCACTGCCGATCAACTAAGCACCCACTCACGCGCACAAAGAAATACTGTACTAAAACACAGTGTATTGAAAATACAGCGCAAAAACGGCACGCTTTGTCACCGACCAGCACAAAAAAGCGTGCACTTTAGCCCCCGCCGCACTTGAAAAGCCTAGCCAAAACAATAAGATAAGAATTCAACAGAATACATACGAGACCCCCCGCTGATACCTGCATAGTGGGATTCTCACTTTGTTTTTGCTAGCTAGCCCTCACTTACTTTCTAGGGCCCATGGATAGGGCATTTTCAAACCTCTCCAAATCATGCTCCGCGACAAAGTGAGGGGGTCCGCATATACAAATGTTATAACTATCAATGACTGAGATTTACTCTACATTCATACATCATCCTAGTATGCTAGCTTTAGTTACAGGCTTATTCATTATTAGCTTTATGTATCTGTCCAACTCAAAAACTGATTCAGCAAGAATATTTTTTTCTATTCATTGTATAGGACTAATTTTTACTTTCGCCGCATACTACTTCCCTCCTTTACAAATAATCTCACTTTTATACATTGTATTTATTTGTGCTTGGGTATTACTCATTCTTCCCTTCCCTAAAATAAGTCTAGGCATAAAACGTACTTCAACTAAAAAGCTAAATCAGCAAGCCTTTGCAATAGCTGTCATATCACTTATGGTTACAGGTATATGGCAAAAGTTATAACAAGTTGCAGCACAAACAACATTGCCTTAGGCAATTCGGACTTAAACTGCTTCGCAGTTCAAGCCCGTGTGCAAGGCGTTAAGTGCTTAGGATAGCAATGGAATGTTAGAAAAATACATAGTCTTAATATTTGGAATATTCACTGCTTTATATTCTTTTTATAAAATTGCCTGCTCTATTCGCTACACACTATGGCCTAAAGCAGAAGCACTTATCATAGACTCTGGCTACAATGCTTTTAAGACTGCTCCGGTTAACGGTGGAGCATATACTGTGTGGCAAGCATACATAGTTTATGAATATCAAATCAATAACCGAAAGTATGTAAACAACAAACTATCGTCTGGCCTCGGCATCTCCATTTCCCCTCAAAAAGCTGAGAAAATAGCAAACAAATACCCACAACAAACCTACGCTCAAGTTAGTTATAACCCATCCAAACCAGAACAAAGCATTGTTAACACAAGACCGCCAATTAGCAGCATACTTATGCTAATCTTATCACCAATTATAATAGTTATCGGGCTAGCGCATGCAGCCACTTAACAAGCGCAAGCACAACAGGACTGCCAACTGCTTGCGCCTTTTGCATGCCTTCGGCATTCTAATGCAAAAGCCACAATCAATTGTCAGCCCGTGTTGCGGGCGTTATATTTCAGGAATGATCTAAAGCAAAAAATGGATTTTAAATCATTTATTCACACAGGTTTAATACCTATCATCTCTATCATAGTAGGCATCACTATCTCTTGTTATGGTGCTCTGCATTGGTATCAGTTAGGCTTTCCATTAAATAACTTTTTGCCTTATAAACTCGACTTTGGCAGCAATCCTATTCATTTTATTCTATTAGGCTTGCTCTTTGTTTCATGGGCAGTATTTCATGCATACTTACATAAAAAAATATAACAAGTTGCAGCACAACCGCACGCAAGCGCGCTCGGACTGCCAAAACGCTTCGCGTTTCGTCAGCCCGTGTGGCAGGCGTTATAACTATCAATGACTGAGATTTACTCTACATTCATACATCATTCTAGTATGCTAGCTTTAGTTACAGGCT
>JABSRR010000250.1 GCA_013215025.1 Pseudomonadales bacterium | reverse complement strand
GCACGTAAGGGCTCTGAGGCCAGGCTATTGCAGTATATTTGCCCCGACGAAATCGTGGCCGAGGACTCAGTACTGGCACTTGACGACAATCAAATTCTCTCTGCACTCAGTAAAAAAGTATTTCAATCCGGCTTTGTTTGGCGCGTGGTTGAAAAAAAATGGCCCGGCTTCGAAGAATTGTTTTGGCAATTTGACGTTGATAAGCTACTGATGATGCCGGATGAGATGTTAGAGCGTAAAGCCAAAGACCCCAGTATTATTCGTAACCTAAAAAAAGTGTGGACCATTCGTGATAATGCACAAATGATTGCCAGCACTCGACAGCGCGAGGGCTGCAGCTTTGCCGAATTCATTGATCGCTGGCCAAACGATGACATTATTCATTTATGGCAATATTTAAAGCAGCACGGCAGCAGGCTTGGCGGTAATACTGGCCCTTATGCGCTGCGCGCTATCGGCAAAGACAGCTTTTTACTCACCCGCGATGTTGAATTATATTTGCGCCACGCTAAAGTGATTGATAGTGGCTTATATACTAAGCGCGCCTTAAATCAGACGCAGCAGTTTTTTAATCAGCTGCAGCAGCAAAGTGGATGGCACTATCAACAGCTGAGCCAGCTGGTAGCGTGCTGCGCCGGAGAGAACCGAACGTCATCATAGACAGGCCGCAAGCACAGCCAAGGATAAGCAAGGACAGGCATGAAAAAACAAATTGCAGTTATTGGCCTCGGCCGCTTCGGAGAAAACCTTTGCTTAGAGTTGATGTCGCAAGACGTTGAAGTACTTGCGATAGATCAGCACAGCAGCTTAGTTAAAAATATTTCGCCCATGGTCACCCAGGCAGTCATTGCCAATGCCAGCGATGAACGGGTGATTGAAGAACTGAAGCTGGCCAGCTTTCATGCGGTAGTCGTGACCCTGAGTAATGATATCGGCACCAGCATCTTAATGACTATCTGCCTGAAGGAAGCAGGCGTTAAAGAGATCTGGGTTAAGTCACGCAATAAGCTGCACAGCAAAACCTTACTCAAAGTGGGCGCCAGCAAAATCATTAACCCTGAGCTCACCGAGGCTCGGCGCACCTCTCGCCAGCTGCTTTCCCCCCTGATTTTCGACTTTGTCGAACTCAGCGATAGCTTGGCAATATACGAACTGAATGTCATGCCATTTCTGCATGGTCAGTCAGTCGCCCAGCTAAAGCTTAGCGATAACGTTCAGCTCCTTGCGCTACATCGCGGCGAGCAGCTGCTGTCGAATCCCGCCAGCGACATATTGTTAGAACAAGGTGACATTATGATCGTTGGCGGCCAGCGGCAAGCGTTAAAAAAATTGATCCGCCGCCTCTCATCGTGACAGGCCCACAATGAGCAAAAGCCAACGGCGACATCAATACAGCCAGTATGTGCAAACGGTTAATCGCCGCAACTCAAGGCTAAATCGACCGGCCAGCCTGATACTGGTCTGCTATGCCTTAATTTTGCTGCCCTCAACCCTTTTCTTAATGACCGAGATCGCCTCAGTTACCGGACTGGGTTGGATTGACGCGTTATTTACCGCCACCTCAGCATTAACCGTAACCGGCCTTGGCGTTGTCGACACCGGCAGCCATTTCTCCGCCCTCGGTCATGTTTGGCTATTGTTACTTATGCAGCTTGGCGGCCTTGGGCAAATGACCCTAGGAGTCATTATTTTACTCGCGTTGCGTCAGCGGATTAGCCTAAAAGAACAGGCGATTGTGCGCGAAGAATTGAATCAAGACGTCAGCAGCAATATCTTTCAGCTGGTGCGCGCCATTGTGTTATTTGCCATTATTGTCGAGAGCATTGGCGTACTAATCCTAAGCCTCAGCTGGGTGCCTGAAATGGGCTGGTGGAAAGGTATCTACTATGCGGTATTTCATGCCGTATCGGCGTTCAATAACGCCGGTTTCTCCTTATTCAACAGTTCTCTCACCGGCTATGCTAGCGAACCCAGCGTGCTCATCAGCCTGAGCGCGTTATTTATTATTGGCGGGCTTGGCTTTACCGTGATTTTAGACCTGCTGCGCTACCCTAAGCAGGCGCGACTGTCTTTACACAGCAAGCTAACCCTGCTGGTATCAGTCGCACTGTTGTTGATTGGCAGCGTACTGATTTATCTGCTTGAGCGCGACAACCCGCTGACACTTGGTCACCTTGATGCATCCACGCAGTACCTTGGCGCATTTTTTCAGTCGGCTACCGCCCGCACTGCAGGTTTTAATTCGATCAATATTATCGACATGTCGCATGCTGGCTTACTGGTGATGATGACGCTGATGTTTATAGGCGCTGGCAGCACGTCTACCGGCGGCGGCATTAAAGTCAGCACCTTTGCCGTCGCATTAATCGCCACCCGCAGCTTTTTACAGGGGCATAGTCAATTCACCGCCTTCAAACGCAATATCGCGCCAATGATCGCACTCAAAGCGCTGGCGATTATTGTTGTCAGCTTTTTCATCCTGATTAGCGCCACCTTCATGCTAATGGTCACTGAGAATGCCCGTTTCGACGTGGTATTGTTTGAAGCCATTTCAGCCTTCAGCACGGTGGGCCTCACCGCAGGCCTCACCGCCGAGCTCAGCCCCGCAGGTAAGCTGATCATGACCGGCTTAATGATTATTGGGCGGATTGGCCCAATCACGCTAGCCTATTTTGCCACGCTGCCTAAACAGGTTTGCGTAAGCTATGCCGATGAAGATGTGATCACGGGCTAGGGAACTTTTGCCCGGCACCGACCTCTAAATTATTAGCAAGTC
>JABSRR010000249.1 GCA_013215025.1 Pseudomonadales bacterium | reverse complement strand
CGTAGACACCACCCCAAACAGTGTTTTGCAGACGTAGCATATTGGAGGTGGTAGACTCGATGGTTAGGGCTTGCTCAAACGTGTTCACGCCCGTCATCGTGTTATTGTTGCTCAATCTAGGGTAAACAGTGTTACCGTAGTCACCAACAGCATCGGCTATAGTGGCCTTCTTGGTAGCCCCAGCGCTAACGTCGACAATAGCAATCTCGTCACCACTTGCTACGGCACCGAGATTAGGGAGGTCAGAGATTCTTTCATTAGCCATGTCGATTACCCAAATGCTTGTTTCATTGTGCCACCACGGCGGCGTTCCCTCTGCACAGCCTTCACAGCGTCATTAGTGATAGACGGTGCAGCGGCCTTGATAGCCCCCATGATGTACTCATCACCATTGCCATTCACGTTATAGACCTGTGTGATGTTGATAGTCTCACCACCCATTGCGTTAGCTGTCTGAGTGGCGTTTACGATATTACCTTTAGAACCGGGAACAAACAGTTCTGGACCCTGCTCCCCAACCAAGTAAGGCTTGTTGTTCATTACAGAACCACCAGAAGCCCTTGTCCCAATAGCGGATTGAACGCCAGCCATTAGACCTTGGGGGATTTGGATACCGGGTGAAATAATCCCAGAGATTTGGGACACCATACGCTGAACTACAAGGACACGGTAGAGTTCCCTGACAATATCAGCAGCCATATCCTTGAAGGCCCCTGCAACAGTTTTGGTCCCGTCTACCATAGAAACAAAGGCATCTTCAGCACTAAGTTCAACGCTAGAGTAGAGGTCTTGGGTTCTTTGCAGGGTTTCGTTTAGCTCCTTAAACTCCATCTCCACAAACCTAGGACTTCCCGTAGAGGACGAGCCAGAGGTTTTTGCCTTTGGTAAGGTGTAGCCTGAATTTACCCTATCCTGCATAGCAGCACGACCAGCACCATAACTTGCATACTGATTTGCTAGGTCGAATAGACGAAGAGAACCCAGAGCCTTTATCTGCGCTTCCTCTGCTGCCATTGCGGCGTTCATCTGTTCGATGTAGTTTTGCCAGTATTCAGTAGTCTCCTGCTGACGCACCAAGAAATTTTGATGCTCTAGGTCTCTTCTCTTTTGCTCAGCGCGCTCTGCTTCAGCCTCTCTTTCTAAGGCCGCGTCCCTCTGCTGAACCCTAGCAGCCTCTATGTTTTGAGCCTCAAGAACCTCAGAGTTGTTAAGTTTCTGAGTAATCTCTAGGGCATCTTGAAGATAGTCTACCTGAAACTTCTTAACCTGCGCTTCTTTTACTGCAAGATCATAAGCCTCTTTGGCCTCTCTGATCCTTCTCTCTTGCTCGGATGCTTCAAGGTTAACAGCAAATTCGTTGGCCCCAGCAGCCTGCTCCCTTAGAGTGGCAAGTTCCTCTTCGGCGTCTTGAAGCTGGGCAAGTGCCTTTGCTTGCTCCTCTAGGGCCTCATTGTAAATCTTCTGAGCAAGAACTGCACCCTCACCCCCAGATTGTGCAAGTAACGTAGATTCCTGTAGCTTCTTGATATACTCATCAAACTCATTGTTTAGACTTTGTGCAGCATCTCTTGCCTTAAGGAGAGGGTTTATGAGGGCCGTAGCGATAGCCAAACCGGCGCCAGCAATCGCACCACCAGCACCAAAGATACCTAAGAACTGTGCGCCTTGCTGACCGAGTGCCACCATAGCGCTAGTGCCAGATTGAACTTGCACCGCAAAGTCACCAACTTGGTAACCTGCTTGCTGCATCCTCATACCAAGAACATTTGTTCTTTTACCCGCGATCTTAGAAACATCACCGTATTGGTTGACTGCCCTGTTCCCTCTTGCAAGGGCTTCTGCTTGTTTAGTCATCCTTTGGGTGTTAGATGAGACCGCAGAGGAAAGGTTTTCTACGCTGTATTTAGCCTTCCAATTAGCGTCCGAATAACGCAAAGCGGATGCGGCAGCGGCATCTCCACCTCTCGTAGCCAACCCAAACTCTTTAACAAGAGCAGACAGACTGCGCTTGTATTGAGAGTCTTGAATCTGCCCTCTTTTTAATGACTTTTGTAGTCTGTCAACTCTGGTTTCAAATGCTTTAGCTGCGCGAATTGCCTTGTCTAACTGAGAGGTATCAGATACGAATTTTATTGATACTGTCTGGTCAGCCATTGACAACCTCCAAATACTTAGAATCCATGAGGGTTAAAACCTTCAATTCTCTTTTGTTAATCTTAACCCCGCAATTAAGGAGGTATGCCCTAATAGACAAGTTATCTATTCTATTTGGACCGTTGAAACCAGAACTGATGGAGTTTCTCAGGTCTAAGAAAATAGCCCACAACCTTCTGGTGTAACTACACAGGTCAGGGAGTTCTCTGAGTTCTTTCGGGTCAGCACCAGCAGCTTTAGCAACTTCAAGGTGTTCCTTCAGAGAAACACCTTTGTCGTCTTTCTTACCTAGCCTAGTAGTCAGTTCTACATATTTCAGTAGACTTTCTACTAGACCTCCGTAAAACCCTCTTTCTTAGCAATGGCCTCCTCAATTTGAGGAACAATCCATTTCAGTTGGGTAAACAACTTTAGGGCTGCGTCAGGCGTCAGCTTAGGGGTCTTACCACCAAACTTAATAGACCACTTGAGAGCGAGGTTAGCATACATCTTGCGGCTTTCCTCTTGCAGTTCTCTCAGGTTCATCTGTTTTTCTTCTGCCTCACCACTATCAATACGCTCTTGAACTCTGGCGTATAGGTAGTCCTCATAGACATCCGAATAACGAGAGGCTACAGTGATAGTCATGTCAAGAGGTTCCCCAGTCTCGGGGTGCTTC
>JABSRR010000248.1 GCA_013215025.1 Pseudomonadales bacterium | reverse complement strand
ACTTTTTCTCCTTGCTCCATTGAGTTTGCCTTTATTGCACAGAATATTATATCTCTAATCTTAGAGACATTAAACCCTTTTCTCATCTCGTACAAGGTTTCCTCTAGTGAAGAATATCCACGCAAGTCTTCTAATTCAGCCCAAAAATTAAGTGAAAAATGGCCAGTATAAGACTGACCATTCAACTCGATATCAAAATACCCTCTTCTCTTATTCATGCCTCAAATATACAAAATATTAAGCATTTTGTGATACTGTAGGCTTTCCTGTAAACTGGAAGCTTCCTGAGTAAGTTACCGTCTCTTCAGCAGAAGCATTTAAGCTAAGGCTGTTTAACAAAGCTTCTTGTGTAATAACACTGTCGCCAGATTCAGTAGTTCCCATTACTAGGGTAAAAACAGTTCTGCCTAAGTGGCCTTGATTAAACAAGTCGTAGAACCCAATCTTGTCGCCAGCCGTGTCATCATCGTAAACAACAAGAGCATCAAAAGACATTGTGCCATCTCTAAATGAGTAGATGTACTCGTTATGCCCTTCGCTGTCTTTAGAAGAAGCAGAAGAAGTATTGGCAGTGTAATCTATAGTGTGCTGAGTTACGTGACCTATTAGGTTACCATCAACCGTCACACCGATTTTAGTACCGTTAAATTGTCCTGTAGTTGCCATAATTTTAATAAAATGGTTTTAAACGTTTAAAATAAATTCAAAGCAAAGATACGTCATTATGCCTATCTGTTTTTGATGTCCTTTAGGTCGGACTTCATTTCGTCGATAGCTTCCTTTATGTATGTTAGCTTAATTCCGTTTGCAATAGCTGAGTCTTCTAGTGTATCGACCCTGCCCTCTAGTGACTCTATTGATTTTTCGTTGCTCTCAATGTTACTCTTTACTTCTGACTCTGCTCTTAAAAGAAGCGCGCCTACAAGTGATATACAAACCATTAAGAAGAAGTTTGCTACTCTTATCCATGGGCTAGAGAAAAAGTCCTTTAAAACCGTGTTAGTTGAACTCATGTCGTTAAGTCTGTGATATTAAACGTGATAGATATTGTGTTGCTATAAAGTACACTGTCACTAAAGCTTTCTATAAAAGAAGATATGTTGTCCATTTCTTGTGCTATGATTTTAAAGTTATCAGCAGATAAGTCGAGTGCAACATTGACGTTTGGGCGAAACTTAGCTAACACTTGGTCAACTATGTCGTTGTTATTCCCCCAACCACCTAGTCCAACAGCAAACTTAGAATATACTTCTATCTCTATTACATACTCATGGCCTAAGTCGTCCTTGTTTACATCTATCTCGATAGTATTAGCGGGTCTTATAACCACTACAGGAACACCATCATTTAAAAGGTTCTCTACAGATACAGAAGTGAATACATCTATAGGATTTCCGTTAAACGAAAGAGACGGTGTAGCGTCCTTTAGTTCGCTAATAATGGCGACAATAAGTGGGTTAAGTGCGTACCTCATATATACCTACAAATATAGTCGGTTATGAGTTAGCAAGTTTACTTCCTTACAGCTTGTGCTATCTTTTGCTGCATCCTTTTCTTAAACTTCTCTAGCTCGTTATAGGCGTTCATGTAGAAATATGGTTTTGCCTTCCTGTTGGTAAACTTCTTTGCGTTTGACTTTCTAAACTGTAGGGCAAACCTCCTACCTAAGCTACCAAACAACTTTTCTATACCGCTTGTATCTATTGTCTCAGTTCTAGTACCAAACTCAATATACGCCATAACTGGGTCTGACCCTATTGTAACCTCATAAGCACTGCCAGCTTTTTTTCTTCTTATTGTTCTATATCTTATGTTACTTTTCAATCCCTTCTTGTCCTTGCTTCTAGGCTTAAAATCATTCCTTGCTTTATCTCTTGTATTCTGAGCAGCCTTTTTAAGCTCCTTGTGAAATTCCTCTTGCGCCCCTCCGACAGCTTTAAACTTATCGTAAACCTTTTTTAACTCGGCAGGGTTTATTTTCATTGACGGCTTCATAGTGTAGCAAAATTAACTAAATTTGTTGTCATGGAAAGAAGTCAACTAAATAGACTTGGTATAGCAAGCGGGGCAACAGAGCCAGTTAGTGTAGCAGACGCTAAATCTTGGTCGGCAATAGACACATCGTTGGACGATGCAGTTATAAGTGCAATAATAGTTTCGGCAAGAGAGATGTGTGAAACCTACCTATCAAGAGATGTAATAGCAAAGGACTATGAATACTTTGAGCCGTCACCCGAGTCGGGAGAAGATGGCTGCTACTACGTTGTGCTACCTCGCCCTACTAGCGAAGGATTAATAGCCTCTGTAAGCGATTCTAACGGCACTCTAACGGCTTCAACTGATTGGGAGATGTATGGAGTCAACGGAAGGATTATAAAGCTTCTACAAGCTCCTAGTGGCGCTGTAACAGTAACCTTTGAAAGCCTACCTGTAACATCCGAGTCAGACTTAGAATTGATTAAGTCGGGTATTAAGTCGTTGGCAGAACAGATATACGACAATAGGGCTAATTTAGAGGGTGACAGTGACATCATGGTAATGGACAGAAATATCAAAATGACTTTAAAACCAGCTAAGTACGTTTACTTCTAATTATGGCAAACAAGAAAGACAGACTTAGAGATAGCCTTTCCATACTTAACACGGTAAGGACGCAAGCAGCAAACGGTGACATTACACAGGTTGTAACAGGTCAGACGGTACTTAGATGCTCTGTATCTACAGACATGAGGGATATAGAATATGCAGCAAGAGACATTCCTAATCAATCAATTGAGTTGGTAATAGAAATGAGGAAGAAGACAGTTACAGAGTATGG
>JABSRR010000247.1 GCA_013215025.1 Pseudomonadales bacterium | reverse complement strand
TATTGATGCTGACGGTGCACTGAACAGTAATCTATCACTGCTTTCAGTGGGCACCGAAGATGATGCTTTAAACCAAGTTTTAGCCGATGTGTTTGAGGACGGCAGTCTTGATATTTCAGATTTTTCCGGTCGGTCCGTGTTTGCGAACGTTGATGTGCAAACCGATGATGATGAGGAGGGCGAGGCATTAGACTTTGACTCTGAGGGTCAACGTTTGATGGTGGTTGCTGGCGTATTGCAGGGCTCGCAAGCAAGTAATATTGGTTTAGCTTATACCCACTCTGATATTCATACGCAGAAACATGCCAAGATTATTGATAGTGACGTGGTCACTGATAACCTTGCAGTGGTTGCGCGCGATGATTCGATTCAGTTTAATTTAGCACTTGGCGGGGGCGTTAGTTCAAAAGGTAAATTTACTGGGGTTGGTTCAATCTCGGTGCAAGAGTTAAATAATCGCGTTGAAGCCGAGATTGGCGATTGGGATGCTAGCAACTCTTCAGGTTCTGTGACTGCGCGCGATGTTTCTGTGCAGGCGCGTAATAATGCTGAGATGATAAATTTGGCCGGTGCAGTTGCGCTTAATTTTGGTACCGGCGCTTCGGCTGGTTTGGCCGCAACCACCAGCTTGATTGGTAACCAGCAGGGGCATCATACCCTAGCCAGAGTCGCTAACACCGAATTAGAATTTAGTCGTGACTTAAGTGTAAAAGCCTTTTCTGGCGATGCTGATGACAGAAATCAGATTATTAATAACGCGGTTGGGGTGGGCTTTTCCAAAGGTTCAGGCAGCTTTGCCTTTGCCGGCGCTGTAGCTACCAGTAATGTCGATCAGTTGGTTGAGGCGGCCGTTAAAAATACCGGTTTGAATCATGACTCGGTTACTGCCGGTAGCGATGCTGTAATTGCCGCTAAAGATTATACTGATTCCGCTACCACCGCCTGGAATTTGGCCATATCAGGCGGCGGTGCATTAGGCGTAGCGGTGGCTACTAATCGAGTTGATAGTGATGTTTCAGCCGCGCTGTTGGGTGATGACGTCATTGATGAGAGCACACTTTTCAATGTTGAAGACCTTACAGTCACTGCGTTGCGGGATAATGCATTAATTACTATTGATGCCGGCGTTAGCTATGCTGATAAAGGCGCGGTTGCCCCCTCGATTGGTACGGCGGTAGTCGATGGCGATGTCACTGCAAAAATTGCCGATAAGGCGAAAGTTTTTGCTTCAGGCGGCGTGTTAGTGAATGCCGAAGCACACACCGAAAACGCGGTAGGTTCTGGTGCGATCGGGGTTGGCGTTAAGGGTGGTGCTGGTGCCTTAGCAGTCGCTAGCGCCATCGAATACGGTGAAACCAAGGCCTATATTGACGATGCTAAAGTTAACGCCTATGGCGTAAATAGCGACGTAGGCTATTACGATGGCGATTTGATCAGCGCCACGCCGATTACCGATTTGTCAGATGACAATGATTCTGAAAACAATGGCAACGATACGGCAACGATAGATAGCTTTACCACGGGCTTTGCCAACTATGATTTGCAAGAGGGCCGTATCGATGCCGTTAACGGTTTGGTTGTTAATGCCAGCAGCTTCACCAAGCAAAAAGCTGTCACCATTGGCGGCAGTGGTGGCAAGTATGTAGCGATTACGGCAAACGTCTCAACAACTTCGTCAGATGCCAGCACTCAAGCATACATACAAAATGCTGAAATTAATCAAAATTTATCGGTGCAGCAGCAAGATTCAGCCGATGTCACTATCAGAGCATCGGCGCATGAATTTGGCCTAGGGGTGTCTGTCGGTGGCGCCGTTGCTACCGGTGGTAAGGTGGGTGGTGCAGCGGTTGCCGGTATTGTGACCAATGTGCAAAGTAAAACCGCGCAAGCGAAACTGCTTAACAGCGATGTGAATGCCGCTGACGTGGTGGTTGAATCTAACGCTACACGTGTGTCGCAAGGCGTATCAGCAGGCTTTGCAGTGGCCGCCAGTACTTATGGCTTTGGCGGCGCCGCATCGGTGGTAACGACGCAGCAAAATGGTGATAACATCGCCTTGCTGGAAGGTGGTTCTTTGAGTGCCGATAGCCTATCGCTTATTGCTGAGACGCGTCAAGAGTCTAACACCGCAGCGGGTTCTGCCGGTTTGGGTACGACGGTGGGTGCCGGTGTTGGTTTAGTTGTCAATTTAACCGGCGGCGATACCCGAGCAACGATTGGTAGCGATAGTGATGCCGACGTAGAAACCGAGCTTTTTGCAGACTCGGTTGATGTTGATGCCGACCGCCTGATCTCAACGCAATCCTATGCCTATGGAGTAGGCGCTTCGCTTTCCTATGGCGGTGCGGCGATGATAAATGTGGGTGAGATTTCAGGCGAAACCCGTGCAGGTATCTATGGTAGCTATAATAACGGCTTTACTACCAAGCTGCTTAATCGAAATGGCAGTGACAAAGCACAGTTAGTATCGGTTGATGCACAGGAAATTTCAGAAATCGACCAGCAGGCGGTTGGTATCGGTATTGGTGGCTCGGTTGGAGTAGGTGTAGTTACCAATGTTGGACTCTATCAGTCTGGCGTATATAGCGAAATTGTTGGTGCCGATCTTGCGGCTGAGTTAATCGATGTAGACGCTTATAGCCAACGCGGCAGTGATTTAAACTCGGTTAGCGTTGCCGGTGGTCAATACGCGGTTGGCGTAAGCCTATCTTTACTACTCAGTGGTCAGGGCGACAGTACTGCAGAAGACGGCACCAGCGCAGATGCTGAGTTTGACGAGTCGCGCGCCACCGTAAATGAAGCCTTATCGACCAATCATGACAGCAATAACCCTTATCTAAAT
>JABSRR010000246.1 GCA_013215025.1 Pseudomonadales bacterium | reverse complement strand
AGCCAGGATGCCTAAGATATCCGCCCAATTCATACGAACCGTCAAAAATCATTTTCGGAAGAAAATTCGATTCTGCGACCTTATACCGGCCTTTAGGAAGTCAATGCTGTTCTACTTGTGAAGTTAATGAAGGACACCGTTGAAATATCAGAACTCCTGACTTCAGGGAAAATAAAGTGATACCTAATTGGCGCCAATGAGCCGATACCTCAGAAGCCACTTGGTGCCGGGGTAGTAGCTTTCATTTTCATTCAAAGTGTCCAATAAGTATTGGACCGCTTTATCGGCTTTTGGATTGGCCATTCGGTGCAAGTAGATATTGAGAATAGAGTTCTTCTCATCTGGGACCAGATCCGCTTCCGAGCGCATCAGGTCACAAATCAATCTTCTAGCATCATCCTCTTTGGATAATGCCTGTTTGAGAATATTTGCCATAGCGGTCTCACTTCTGTAGGCAATCATCTTGATCGTATCGCTGAACATTTTTCTTGAAGGAGCTAAATTTTCGAACTGATAATCAGCGGGCAGCTCTTCGAAACTGATATGACTGGGCAAAGCTCTGCGCTGAACTTTTAATTCATCACACTCCTCCTGCAAGAGATCAATTTCGTATCTCAAATCAGCCTTCTTACAGATAAGGCGCTCCATCTTTTTTCCCGATACCTTTTCCAGCTGTAGTTCGCAGGATCCGAATTCAGCCTTTTTTCTGGAAAGCTTTTGATTTAAAGATTTTACTTTGTAATCGAGGTCGCGATAGGCGGGGTTGACCACCTTCTGTAAGGGATCAGGAAATTCCTCAGTGCCATAGTCGATGAGTCGGTCGAGATTGTAGTGTTTCATCATGTAGGCGAAATAATTTTCCTGAGACCAGCGGGCGAACATGAAGGCCGCATTTTTTCGGTCATTGAGTGTATAGACAGTGGACATAATGGCTGTCTGGTGCCCTGTCTGCGTCAGTTTTCTGATTTCTTTTACCCAGATAGCCTCTTCTTTTTTCCCGAGTAACGTCCCCCGTTCAGCCAGTTTCATTTTGAGGGTTTCCCCGTTCGGCATCTCGACGGACTCTTCGATAAACTCTTCCTCCGGCCATCTGTCTTTGGCATTTTTACGGTAAGAAATACAGCCGATGCGGTGTTCGTCCCAGAGCTGTTTGAAAAGAGTACGGCTTGAGGATTCACGGTCAAAGACAAGAATGAAGCGATGTAAATACGGCTCACTTTCCAGTCGTTGCTCATCAGGTTGATTGGGGATATCCTTGAGTAATTGAGGAACGATTTCACCGACGATTACAGCCGTCATTCCAGCATTGACGGTCTTACTGACAACAAAGAAAGGCTGACCAAGAGCATCATTGATATAATAGTCGGTAACGCCTCTGAGACAGAGTTTTTCTCTGGAGACAAAACGCCGGGGCAGCTTGACCTGATCACCGTTATAAACGCGTACGTGACCGTCTATGTAAAGCACCCCGGCCAATTCTTTATTGTTCTCCATCCAGAATTTCGACAGCGACAGCATCCATTCAGTGGTGTTTTTTTCGTTACACATGCCTTTAATCTTGTTGCGGAGAGTTTTGACTTCCGGAATACGATCCAGACCGAGTAGTTTCCCCAGCTCCCCGGGAGATTCGAAACGCAGTTGCTCCGCCGTTTTCACTCTGCAAAGAGCCATGAAGGCCAAGGCCGTGACAATATGCTGGACGTCGTAGTAGCCGGGAGGCAAAGAAAAAAGGTTATTAAGAAAAAGGAATAACCCATTGGCCACCAAAGCCGGAAGAGCGCACAAAACGCCACCAAAGCTCAAATCATTGCAGTGCTCGAATTGCAAACTGGCGTGACTGATCAGCCCTAATGATGCTGCAACCCGCTCGTTTTCACGACTGCAGCCCGTTCCCATGTCACAGGCCGCATCAGCACTGCTGCGTTGAGATTTTGTCGTTCCTTCTGATAATCTCGGTTTCACCTCTGACAAACGACCGCTGTGAATCGCTTTTTTCAGAGTATCAAGTTTGATATTGAGCTTTTGACAAACCTTCTGCCGAGTCTGCCCTTCGTCGAGCATACTTTGAGCTTTAGTAAGGATCGTTGCTGTGAAAACTGAGCCGCCACGTCCTTTGCGGGGTTGGAAAAAGGCAGCTGTCCCGCCCTCCCGAAACTTCTTCACCGCCCGTTTTACCGTAATCACAGCAACTCCAAACGCTTTTGTAATGTCAACCTGGCGACAGCTCCTCTGACAAATCAATTGCGATGTAATGAGTTTGAACGAACGGTTATCATCTTGAGCATGAGAAAAAATTGGGGAGCAGCCTGAATAGTAAGTCCAGGTCTGACCTGAATTCATAACACTTAAAGTATCGGTAATGGGAGTTGCGCCAGAGGGAAGTAAGGGTAATAGTGCTTGCATGAAGATATCTCTTTTTTAGGAGCTTGGTCGCTCTTTAGAGGTATCTTCTTATTTTCCCGTTCGCAAACCGTGATTAAGACTATCTTTTCTCCTTAATCGTTTTATCCAATGGAAGTTGAGCGGAGTCAGGCCTTGATAGAGGTCAGGTTATCTGACCTTAGGTACGATAAAGAAAGCTCCCAAAAAGCCGACAAAAACACAAATAGCAGAAAAGAAAAGTATAAACCTTTCAAGCCACAGGTGGCCTTGAGCATCGAAACAAAGTACGAAAATACCCCCATTCCTGTGGCGAAAAGCAAAAAGAATTAACCCGATAATCCAACGACGGCTAATTGAGGTAGAGTCTGTGATCAACTTCTTCAAGTGTCAGAGGCTCTGTAAAAATTTCTTGCGGCTTGATATTGTAGTGCTTAGCTAAAAACTTCAGTATTCTCTCTAGTACTTTAATAAAGTTCGAAGTACTGAAATTTAGTGTCTTTACGACTGCTATTTATAAACCTTTTTAAACTTA
>JABSRR010000245.1 GCA_013215025.1 Pseudomonadales bacterium | reverse complement strand
TGTTTATCTGATTTATTATCAATCAGAATTTCCGCATCGCCTCGGGCAATAAAGTTTGGTTTGTTTTGCGAATTGCCATTAAGCGCAACATCGTCGGCAACAATATTGATATTACCTGCCGAGGCATAAAAATCTCTAACTTCTATAACATCGTTAGCAATACTCGACAAACTATCAACAATTACAGACAAGTCACTTATTTCATTGCGAAGCGCGATTATTTCTTGCTCATAAGGATTAACGGCACCGCTTGATTGACTATTGCTCGAATCTTGCGATGAACCACTACCTGAAAGATTATTGCCATCGCTATCAACATCGCCAGAAGCAATATCGCCTTGCTCGTTACTGACAGTGGTTTCCTGCCAAGCACTATATTCATCAACCAAGGCTTGTAATTCAGCAATATAGGCCGCCAAGGTTGCCCGTGAAGAGTATTTTTGATCGAGCTTGCGCACCGAGTCAAAGGGCGAGTTTGTTGCATCAACCGAGGATTCGAAAACACCATCTTTATTGATATTGACATATTGATAAGCCGACTGACCAGCAACTATCTGCCCCGAACCATCGAACACAATATTATCATCACTGTTTGCATCGTCAGATCCAAACTCTTTAACATCGTTACCAATAGCTTGCCAGGTGTTGTGTTCTCTTCCCACACCCTCAGAATAAATCGAGCCTTGATTCGCTTGAATATTGACGTCTTTGTCCGAACCAATGGAAATATTGTCGCCAAAATTAATTCTATTGTCGGCATTCACATTTGCTATTGCTGTGCTACCAACACTGGTAGTGTATGCTGACCAATTATAAACATTGGTAAAGGCGCTTGATGAAACCTGATTTTCCGCAAAATAATCAGAACTACGTCCTGCATAAATACCAACACCCTCTCGGGCGTTAACTGAAACATCTTCGCCAATAGTAATAATATTATTAAATGTAATATCAGCGTTAGAATCACCGCCAGCAATACCAGCAGCTGACCATACCGCCACATTGGCTTCTGCCATCGCAGAGCCAGTGGTGTAAGTGCCGATTCCAATTGCACCAACATTGTTATTGATAACGACATCGTCACCAATTGTAATCGAGTTGTTTGCGTCTAAATCTATTTCAGAACGTGCACCAGCACCTTGTAACACACCGCCCACCTCAACTTTAGAAGTGTCGCGTATGAAAAAGCGTGATGATGCATCAATAGTGATGTCATGAGCATCACCTGGATCCAACCAGGCTAACGAACTGATAGTAAGTGTCACATTATCATCAAGTGATACGGATGAGTTGATGCCACTAAGATCGTTATATGAAAGCCCCGCGGTGCCATTGGCGCCTCCGCCCGAGCCAGCAAAAACATTTGCCTCAAACGCGTTATCCCAAGCTTGCTCTAAACGTTTCGCGGTATTTCGCGCATCAATATCGATAGCTAATGCGTCAAAATGAACATTCTCGCCAAGCTTCACATCGGCATCATTATCAACATCCACATCCGCTTCAGCACCTGAGCCACCAACAACAGATGTGGTAGTTGAATCGGTTGCGGCATAAAAATTGGATTCGTGATACGCGCTTATGCGAACCTGATCAGCGGATAACGGCAATGTGTTACTATCAGCCTGCCAGTCTGCAATATCGATATAAGCTGCTTTTTGTGTTGCCGACTTGTTCAGAGTGTCAGCATTCGAAATCGCCGCATTACCGCTTACGAAGCCACCGCCGCCAGCAACCGTGAAGGCCTGATTTTCATCAACACTGACAACATCTAAAACAAAATCACCATAGCGGTTAAAGCCAGCCGGGTTAAGCCCCATCGAAATACCAGATGAGGTTTGCGAGGTAGCAAAAGACTCTGTATAACCAACCGCTAAGGCACCCACCGCATAGCCATCTGCATCAGCAATTTGACGTGAGTAGTTTCGCGCATTGACAATAAAATCATCGGCAGGTAAGTATACATAATCACCAATATCAGCGTGCGTAGCTGCGGTATTTTCAGCATTTGCCTGGGCTGCACCAACGCCAACAAATATTGCGCCCGAAGCTGCAAACGCCTGTGCATTTGCACTGACATAATTATCAGATACTCCATCGCCAGTCTGCGCGTTGATATTCAACGAGGCATTGTCTGAGAAGTAAGTATATTTATTGACCGTGACTGTCGACTGCGTATCAGCAAAAGCATTTGCAACTGATGCACCAGCTGAGCCTAAACCCGATACGGTAACACCGTAGGCTCTAGAATAGGTTTCAGGGCTAGCTAACGATACCGCATTAACAGTGCCTTCACCGGCACCGATAAAACCGGCTAATACGGTATTGGCCGATGAATAATCTCTGGCCTCCGTACCCACACCTTGTAAGCCAACAAATAATCCAGCGGCGGCGGCAAAGGCTTTAGCTCTAATCTGCCCCTCTACTTTGGCACTAATATCTTGCTGGCTATAGCCATTAATAACTGTAAAGCGATCATCATTAACGCTAACCGTACCGTTATCATCATAATCACCCATCCAGGCTTTTACTTTGGCATCTTTTTCTGCAATCGCGACCGAAACGCCTGCTACACCGGCACCAATTTTCAGATCAAACATACCATCACTGGCTTCATCCGACACTTCAGCCCGTGTGTCACCAATGCGAAGTTCTGTGCTATCGATTGCATTAATACGCAAGGTGCCATTGTCATTGACAGTGTCATTCGATGTAGCCCGTTTGAGACCTGCCTCAACAATATGGCTTGAGCGGACATCAGCATAGGAGACACCGATAGCGGTGCCGCCCACGCCAACGTTGTAGGTCATAAGCTCAACTGCAGCATCTTCATCGGACTGATTGTTTGCTCGGGCGTTGATCGCAATATTATCGGCAGTTACATCCGCATCTACAGTGGCGTAACTCATATCGTACAGGCGAGAAATACCTAATGCGCCGCTTA
>JABSRR010000244.1 GCA_013215025.1 Pseudomonadales bacterium | reverse complement strand
TTACACCTTATTTTCTCAAAAAATTCGAAAAAAAATGTCTTAACAAATATATATAATAATTTTGTTAGACTTAATAATGACTATTACTATAAATAAAACACAATAAATTTAGTTATTTATTTTATTCAATAAAAAAGACCACTACGGTGGCCTTTTATTTTTAAAGCTTAGCGCTAGCTATATACTAGCAATAACCAGATAAAATCTTTCGCAAAACTCACTCTTAAGGTCAATTATAAAAATCATCAGCGCATAAAACATATATAGAGCTTACATTTACAATTCTTAGTGCCTGTCTAACAATAAGGATGGATAGATTTGCCTTGGCGAAGACACCCAATAAAAATTTGCCCCAAGCTTGCCATTTTCAGAATCTCCCCAGCAATAAGCTCCTCGATTATCAGCTTTTATCGCACAGCTATAATCGAAACCAACTTCAACTTTAATCCAATCGTTAGCAAAGCTCGATTCCTGGCTAAACGCTGTTGATTCTTTATCCTTATTACCGGTTTGTCCAGAACTATTTTCTCCCCAGCACCATATGCTGCTGTCTGTTTTAACTACGCAGGCATGATCAAAACCAACACTTACTTCTGCAACATCCGAACCCGCCTCGGCAATAAGCACGGGGCTATAAGTATCGCTGTCTATAATCCCACTTGAATAACCCCAGCACCACAGGCTACCGTCGCTTTTAATGCCACAAGTATTGCTATAACCTATCGACAATGACGACCAATTTGAATCCATTGCACTCGCATCAACCAATTCAGGTTCTGCACTACCGTTTATACCCCAGCAAAACGCCGCTCCCGACTGTTGTATTGCACACGTGGTATTAAATAATGCGAACACCTTTGACCACTTACCCGATGTATTGATCACCTGCACCGGCGACAAATGCTCTGCATAACTATTAATACCTAGCTGACCGTAAGTGTTATCCCCCCAACACCATAATGAATTTTCCTCACCCTGATTAAAAATCGCACAGGCATGATTATCGCCAGCCGCAATATCTACCGGCGTGCCGACATCATCAGGAAAATGAATAGTTTGCCAAACCTCAAAATCCATTCCCCCTTCCTCTAACACTTGACGTAAATCATCCCGGTAATGGTATGCTTGACTGCACTCTACGGTTTCAGCCTGCGTAATAACGCAAAGCTGAGCACCCATAGCAATCTGATCGATCGCATCTACATTCTCTACAATAGTGGCTTGTGATCTTTTAACAGTCTTAAATTCTGATGGGTTGTCGGTATAAGTACCCCAACACTTGAGTTCACCATTGCTGGTTACTCCGCAGGCAAAATGCGATGGGTTAAATTGCCAATAATAACTATCAGTCAAGTTAACGACTATGTCAGTAAAGTCGTCTCCTTCAATAACCGGCTGTGGCGTCGACGTTTGTAAAGGCCCAAAACCGCCTGCGTCTCTACCTAGGGCATAAATTTCGCCGTTTTGCTTAATCGCATAACCATGATTATTTGAGGTAAAAACTGCAGCCCAATCGGTATCTGATTCTACCTGTAAAAATACGACACTTTCATCACCAACCGTGCCTTGGCCTAATTGCCCATAATTATTTTTGCCAACGCACCACAAACTACCATCCATTTTTACACCACAAGCAAAGTCTTCACTCATCGTAAAATGCATCCACTGAACCCCTGGTAAAATTTCGGTTGGCATTAGCAAATCATCCCTATCTCCTGAACCTAATTGACCATCATCATTCCGGCCCCAGCACCACAGGGAACGATCAGTTTTAAGCGCACAGCCACCCTCTTGCTCTTCGGTTGCAATCAACATTAACCAATCGCTTGGCTCTGAAAATTTCACCGGCAGATTTTGGTTGTCAGCATAAAAAGCACTTCCCAAGGCAGCATCACCGTTATTACCCCAACTCCATAAGCTGCCATCAGCACGAATCGCATAAGAAACGTCATCACCTGTAGCCACATCAATCCAACGCTGGCCAACACCAACAGGCTGCGGGCTCGCTTCAAAATCACTAAAGCTACCATTACCCAGCTGACCATATCGATTAGCACCCCAACACCAAAGGCTTTGGTCGGTACCAATCGCGCAGGTATGGCCACCACCAGGAGCAAATTTTTGCCAACGTTCAGCACCACCTACCACAGGCGCAGGCAGTAAAGACGCCTTGCTTGTTTCACCTCGACCTAGCTCACCGATCATATTTCGTCCCCAGCAAATTAATTGCTGTGCTGCATCAATGGCACAGCCATGATCTTCACCCAGCTTTAGTTCTTGATATTCACTGGCTGTTAACAGCGTAGTCGGATAATCTAATCGCTTTATTTCGGTCTCGGTAAACATCATTGACGGGTCGCCACCTCGCGACCAGCAAACGACATCACCATTGATTTCTAGCACACAGCTTTCTTCTTCTTGATGGCTGAAACTAAGATATGCAGCAAGACGCTCGCAATTATCACCACCCCAGCCCGGCAAACAGTTGCAGCCACCACTGCCCTCGCGACCATCATCGATACTGCCGTTAATGCATTGTGCAGTGACGGCCTGACAGGTTGCACCGTAAAAGCCTGCCTCACACTCAGCTAATTCGGGTTCGTTAACAGGAGGAATAACCGAATCAATAGGTTTTTGATTGTCTGGTTCGATTGGTTCGATTGGTTCGATTGGTTCGACGGACGCTTCAATATTCTCAGCATTCGAGTTGGGCACGCGGGATGACTCATAAGAACTATCACAGGCACTGATAAAAAGTGTTATGACCAATACGGACCAAGCCATGCATGTAGGCTTGCTTCGCCTAACAGTTAAAGAAATACCAACCAAGGCGCAAATCCTTAACAATGCATAGACACAAGCACGCAAACAAGAATGGTAAATGGTAGCGCTGAAGCTCAGAAGAAAATTGCGGTAAGTATTCATAATCATTCACTGCCTGATGGGCTCGCCACAACTAACG
>JABSRR010000243.1 GCA_013215025.1 Pseudomonadales bacterium | reverse complement strand
GATCAGCGTAAGTCACGGCTGTAATTGAGCGCTTGCCTTTGTGGTTTATTTCACTAGGATACGGGTATTCGTATTTGCTTAAGGATATAGCATATGCCAGTTGCAGCCGTAGTTTTTCTGGTTTTATTGAGTACAGGCCAAAATCTGCTCGCGCAAGACAGTGAGCAAGGCAATGTTTCAGCGTTTAGCCCCTCGAAAGAAACTTCCGTTGAATCCAGCGCTGATGTGCTTAGCCAAAATGCCGAGACCATCAGCGAGCTTAATCTACAACTGGTAGAGCAACAGCAAGATCGCGATGCAATCTCTAGTGCCCTTGAAGATACGGTTACAAGTCTCAATCAAGCGCAAGGCACTGAGCGAGCCTCCCTAGCAGTTCGGGTGTTTCAGCAAGGACAGGACTTGGTCAATGCCAATCAAGCGATTACGCGCACACTGCTATCATTACAAGATAATGCTGTCGATATCGCGCCCATCGTGGCGATTGAAAAAGATAATTTAATCCAGCTCAATCAACGCATTGTTGATGCGATAAATACCAATCTGCAACAATATCAAACAGCTACACTTGATCTAGACAGTTTATCCGATGAATATTTTTTATTATTCAATGAGCATCAAGAATATCAAGATATCGCGCTATCCATCTGGCAAGAGCATCAGCAAGGTCTTGCCAAGCTGGGCATCCTCAGTGCAGACGATCAAAAACTATTACATATTAATTTAATTCAGCGCGCCGAAAAGTTGGCGGGGCAGATTCAAATTTTATCGAAACAGGAAAAGTTACTTGATTCTGCACAGCACGATAGCTCTCAAGAACAAGTCATCAAAGTCACACAAGAAAAATTTGATATTGTGTCCAATAGTTTAAAAAAGGTGATTCATTTGATGCACCTTGAAGAGCTTGACACTAATGCTTATCAGCAAATCTTAATATCAACCACCGGTACAATTACTAAAGACGTGCTTGACCTGGATGTTGCTTCAAGCCTACTAGAAACTTGGTATCAACGCCTGCTGAAAGCGATTGATGAAAACGCCGTCGACATTATCTTCAAGCTGGTACTGCTGTCGGTTATTATTAGCATATCTTGGCTGTTAGCTAAATTGGTCGCGCGCATTCTTCATAACAGCTTATCGCGCAGCTCTGTTCAAGCAAATAACTTAATGCAAAAAATGGTGGTTGGTCTTGCCAGTCGCCTAATTCTTTTTCTCGGTGTGTTATTCGCCTTGTCGCAACTGGGGATCTCACTAGGCCCTGTGCTTACAGGTTTGGGCATTGCGGGCTTTGTTATCGGTTTTGCTCTTCAAGAGACACTCGCTAATTTCGCATCTGGGATCATGATTTTGATTTATCGCCCTTACGATATCGGCGATGCCGTAGACGTTGGCGACGGTGTGATTGGCGTCGTGAGTGATATGAACCTAGTGTCTACTACCATCATGACATTTGATAATCAGACCCTGATTTTACCCAATAATAAAATTTGGGGTGATGTAATCAAAAACATAACGAATCAGCAGCAACGACGTGTCGACATGACATTTTATGCACCGCTTGACCAAGATATTGACACCATGATGGCATTGTTCAAAGCCTGTATTCATTCAGACAGCCGAATAAAATCAGACCCTGAACCGATTGTAAAGATTACCGAAATCAATCTTAACGCCGTGGTTTTCTTAATCAGGCCGTGGGTAAACACTGCAGATTATTGGGAAGTTTACTGGGACTTTCATGCCGCTGTGAAGCGGCACTATGATGATGCCGGTATTGCCTTCCCAACGCAGCAATTCACTTTAAAAAATCAGTAACTGTATGAATGAGTTCTGATAAAGGCAGAAGAATATGAGCCTTGGAGAATTAGATCAGGCTCTATTCGTAGGTACAAAGGTATACTGTATTTTGCTTAACTTTGACCTTAAAAGAGACCCCAGCTGCAACTGAAAAAGTCTCTCCAATAGAAAAGCTTTGCCAGCTATCGCTATCGGGCAATAATACCGTAAGCTCACCTTCAACAACTTTCATCACTTCCTGTTGGCTGGTTGAAAACTCATACTCACCCGGCGCCATCACGCCTACGGTAGTTGCAAGTTTTTCACCAGCAAACGCGATAGATTTGACATGGCCATCAAAATATTCATTTACATCAAACATACTGTTTCCTTCTTTATCTAAACCGCCGCGGCGATGGGCTTTAACTTGTTAACTAAATAATAAAAAGGCAGCGTATCGACAATAGCTACCGTCATCTTAAACAGATAATTGCTTGCCATTAGCGTGAGCAGCTGCGCCATTGCCATATCGCCTTGAAAAAATACTGCGCCAAAGGTGACCATAATTACCACAAAAGAGTCAACTGCCTGACTAATCAAGGTGCTGCCATTGTTGCGCAACCAGAGATGCTTACCATTGGTTAGTTTTTTAAAAAAATGAAACAATCTAACATCACAGTACTGTGCAAAGATATAGGCGAGCATCGAAGCAAATACGGCGCCAGATGTGCATGCATAAATAAGATCAAATAATTCGACACTGGCATCGTATTGTTCGCCATTTGGCAGAGCCACAGGCTCAGCTAAATGAATTAACTGCCATGGCGGCATCGATTCAGGCGGCACCGCTGGAATAATTTGCCCCAACCACAAAAAGGATAAGATAAATCCGTTTAATACTAAGCCTATGGTCACAACAAAGTTAGCCCGCTGCTTACCATACAATTCGCATATTAAATCGGTACATAAAAAAGTAATAGGATACGGTAAAACACCTACCGCTAATGCCATCGGGCCAATTTCAATAAATCGCGTAATGCCAAGAATATTAAGCATCGTCATGGCACAGATAAATACGCCGGCCAGCAATAAAAATAATTTTTCGTGCTTAGGAAAAGCAGATTCTGACGCCTGATCGGCCATGGCTTTGTGCACGCTTTATGCCCTTAGGACAGCCCCATGGCCTGTCGGATAATAGTTTTTTTCAACGGTGCGAA
>JABSRR010000242.1 GCA_013215025.1 Pseudomonadales bacterium | reverse complement strand
TTTCACCCTCAAATTTTTCTAGTGTTGGTATGCCTACATGATTAAATTTCATTGGAATTCTTTTTAAATCTGAGTGATAGCTAAGGGGCCATAAGCGGACGTTTCCACCGGAGATCAATGCCCACTACGCCTTACCACTCAGGTTAGCCAAGGCTCTGGCTTCATCCACGATTATCGCAGGGTAACCGACTCGCTCCATGAGCTTAATGGCGTTACGTTCGGAATTCAGTCCGGCTTTCAGTTTGAAGTCGAATGGTCGCTCTACGTCGCCGGTTTCCGCAAAGTGCCAAAGCTGGTACGAGTCGTTTAGTAATTCGGAAAGCTCGACATCATGTGTTGTCACCAGGCAGACGCTTTGGCTAGAAAGCTGACGGAGTACTGCAGAGGAGGATGCAATTCGCTCCACGGTGTTCGTTCCCCTGTAAATTTCGTCGATTAGAAAAATTGAGGCCGAATCAGACTTGAATGAGGCCTCTAGAATTTCCTTGAGACGCAAAAGCTCGGCCATATACAAACTAGTGCTTTCCGACATTACATCTGTTCTGTTTATTGATGTCATTACCTCGCCCGCGGGCAAGACAGCTGATTTTGCATGGCAGAAGAACAGAGATCTACCAAGAACAAAGTTCACACCTATGGTCCGGAGAAGCGTGCTCTTACCAGACATATTTGAACCCGTGAGGAGTGCCGACTTGGACGATAATGACAGGCTATTCGGCACACACTTCTCGATCAGCGGGTGCACACAAGCTTCGAACTCCAAGGTCGGCCTGGTAGTGATCGATGGCCTGCAGTAGCTGGTGTTTTTTAGGTATCTAGCGACACTAATATAAGCATCCGATTTACCGACCATATGCAGGCAGGATGCAAGTAGCGGAATGCGTTTCTGGATGTATCCCCGAAATATGCAATATAGCAAGGCGTCATAATTGAAAAACAGATTCAACAGATAAGCTGCGTTGCTCACCATTAGATTAGGGTGACCTTGATTCAACGAGAGGGCAAACAGTTTCCTCCTCATCGCCGTAATATCGGACAACTCAGGGAGCGCGGTCTCGCTATCAAGGTATTTCTTATTGCCCAGCGCTTCACGAAGAATCTTCGCTCCCGATACGAGTTGCAAGACATGGTAAAGATCGCTGTTATCACTCTCTACCAGTTGCTCGAATAGCCGGGACGCAATGAAGTTAATTAGGATCAATATCAGAGTAATGCCAAACAGCGCCTTTACGCCAAAAGCCATACCAATAGAGAGCCCAATGATTGGGAGAAGTGACCAGCCATACACGTAACGTTTATTGATCTCGACAAGAGCTCTCCTCTCTAGCAGCAAGCGGGTGAGAGGAGATACCAGTACATTTTTCAGCGATATTAGAGCCGCATGGTATCTCTCATCGCCCTCTGCTGAATCACCGAGGTTCTTTATGGCAGCCAGTCTGTTTTCTAGTGTGCCTGTCTCGGCAACGCTAGACCTCATCAATCCATAAAGATACTGGCTCCCTATGAGGCTAGTGGTGCGATCGAGCTTACGAAAGACGTCATCCATACACAGATCACTCCAGGTCACGTCATCGATTCTCTTACCTGGGAATACCTGGGGTGCAATACGACTCAATCTCGATATCACTCGAAAGTCATAATGCCTGCGATTCTTGGTGGCCCAATGTTCCTGCCACGGGAAAAGACTATCTAGACTCAGAAAGTCGATAAAGCGAGTGTATATGCGCTTCATAATGCCTCTGTCATCTCTATACGAGCTCGTTCAGACCTCTGATATCTGACTACAGATGATCGTTTCCTTGATACTAATGGGCATAGCTTGTATCGCGCCATTAACCGTGACGTCCAAGCTAACATTTGGTCGGGCATCTGATACAAAAGAAAGGAATTTCTACCTCGCGTATCTTAATGTGCAGGTCCCCGAACCAGATATAGAGCTCGATATCGAACATGGCCTTCCGTTGTCGTTACGGCCAAATACAGCCGCTTAGCAATAAAGGCCGTTGCACGCGACCGTTTGGGCGCGGAGCAATAGGTAGAGGTAGATAGGGCCTGTCTGCTCTTGCTGGCTTGAACGAAATGACATTAGGTCGGCCGTTTGAATACTGCAGTAAAATCGTCCGCACCAGTAAAAGCAGGAGGAACAATGCTAACTAACTCCCAACCCTGGACACCTTGTTCGTTGAGTTTGTCAGTAAGATCTATTGGCTGTGGATTGCCTGAAAGAAATTGCCGTTTTCTGAACGTAATGGCTTTGTACTCCCAGTTTACTCTGTTGTCATTATTCATGGCCTTTCATCTCGTGTTAGTGACACATAACAATAAAGAGTGTTGGCTAGATAATTGATTACTGCAATTGGTTTCCGTTAGAAGCGATGGGTAAGTTGCTAGAGGCTTTCGTTTTAGGCGATAGATTCCTGGCTGATCTTTCTTCGAGCAGTTAAGCATTTCTGCTAGGCAAAGCGGTAGAGGTGTACCGGCCGTACTCAGTTAAAGGTGGAGTTTCATGAAAGGATATTCTTGTTCTTTAAATGCCAGGAGTAGGCCACGATTGCTGTTGAGATCACGGCACTCAACAAGGCTCCCTCCACGGCTCCTGGTCCTACTGATTGCAGCTCCTCGATATAGTTATTTGCCGCTACCTCCCAGACAGTTGATGCGATACCCAGCAGAAATGCGAAAGTGAGCAAGGGCACAGCGATGACCTTGAGCCTGAATAAAAATATCGTACCGGCCAAATTTAGAACGGTCGTCAGCGCCATCAGCGCCCAATCTATGAATCCCAAATTGTCCACGTACTCCGATAACTCTGCCATTTCGCCCGCATTAGAGCTGAAAGCGAAATAGGAACCGATTGCCATGAAGGCAGCGGAGAACATCGTAAATAGGAAAATAACCCAGACAAACAGGGGCCGGTTAATTTCAGCTTGAGACACAGTCCTTGCTCCTGCTTATCTAATAGCTAGTGGGTTAGAGTTAATAAGCATCGAAAATCCTTTTCATTG
>JABSRR010000241.1 GCA_013215025.1 Pseudomonadales bacterium | reverse complement strand
TCTGCCGCTGGAGCTGATTCACCAAAGGTATCCATGCCAATAATACGACCATCAAGGCCAACGTATTTATACCAAAAGTCAGCAATGCCTGCTTCCACCGCAATTCTTGGCAGCACATCGGATGGCAAGACCTGTTCTTTATACGCGGCATCTTGCTGATCAAACAGATCGCTTGAGGGCATCGACACGACACGCACTTGCTTACCCGCATCTTCAAGCTCTTTCGCAGCATTCATGGCTAGCTCAACTTCCGAGCCGGTAGCAATCAAAATCAGTTCCGGCGACTTGGCCGACTCTTTCAATATATACGCACCGCGCTCAATATTAGCTAACTGCTCTGCTGAGCGTGGCATGCAAGGCAGACCTTGGCGTGAAAAAATTAAGGCACTTGGGCGGTCATCGGTAAGCAATGCCGATTTCCAAGCGACCGCAGATTCAACTGTGTCACATGGCCGCCAGGTATTTAAGTTTGGCGTGTGACGCAGGCTAGACATCTGCTCAACGGGCTGATGCGTTGGGCCATCTTCACCCAGGCCAATCGAGTCGTGGGTGTAGACAAAAATGCTACGCTGTTTCATTAACGCGGCCATGCGTACCGCATTTCGCGCATATTCCATGAACATCAAAAAGGTTGCGCCATAGGGAACAAAACCGCCGTGCAGGGCAATACCGTTCATCATTGCACTCATGCCAAATTCACGCACGCCATAGTATATATAGTTACCCGAGGCATCGTCCTTCTCTACGCCTTTTGAGCCGGACCACAGGGTTAAGTTAGATCCTGCCAAATCGGCCGAACCGCCCAATAGCTCAGGAATTAAAGGGCCATAAGCGTTTAAAGTATTTTGTGAAGCCTTACGCGAGGCAAGTTTCTCACCATCTTCTTGGCATTGTTGAATATAGGCTGCTGCTTTTTCGGCAAAGTCAGCTGGCAGGTCACCCGCCATGCGGCGATTAAATTCTGCAGCCAGCTCCGGGTAAGCTTGCTGATAGGCCGCAAATTGCTGCGCCCAGGCTTTTTCAGCCGCTTGGCCTTTAGCCACCGCATTCCAGCCGGCATATATGTCATCAGGGATTTCAAACGGCGCACTCGACCATCCGAGCGTTTCGCGCACCAAGGCAATTTCTTCATCACCCAGCGGAGCGCCGTGACAATCTTCTTTACCTTGCTTATTAGGCGAGCCTTTACCGATAATGGTTTTACAGCAAATCATAGTCGGTCGGTCGCTATCGCTGCGCGCAGCCTCAATCGCAGCAGCAATAGCAGCAGAGTCATGCCCATCGACATCAGCAATCACCTGCCAGCCATACGCCTCAAATCGCTTTGGCGTATCATCGGTAAACCAACCTTCAACCTCGCCGTCGATAGAAATACCATTGTCGTCATAAAATGCAATCAACTTGCCAAGCCCTAAGGTGCCGGCCAGCGAGCATGCCTCATGTGAAATGCCCTCCATCAAGCAGCCATCGCCCAAGAATACATAGGTAAAATGATCAACAATCTGATGCTCAGCTTGGTTAAACTGTGCCGCCAACACTTTTTCTGCCAGCGCCATACCAACGGCATTGCTAATGCCCTGACCTAAAGGCCCAGTGGTGGTTTCAATACCCGGCGCGTAGCCATATTCAGGATGGCCTGGGGTTTTTGAATGTAGCTGACGAAAATTTTTGATTTCTTCGATCGGCAAGTCATAACCTGACAGGTGCAGCAAGGCATAAATCAGCATCGAGCCATGACCGTTAGACAATACAAAACGATCACGATTGGCCCAGTCGGGATTGGCCGGGTTGTGGCTGAGGTAATCATTCCACAACACCTCGGCAATATCAGCCATACCCATAGGGGCACCAGGATGTCCTGATTTAGCCTGCTGGACAGCGTCCATAGAAAGGGCGCGAATCGCGTTCGCGAGTTGATTACGTGCTGGCATGAGCGGCTCCGATAATGGCAAAAATATGCCGATTTGAAAAAACGGCGTATTGTCTTACAGCTCGATAGCAAGCGCAATCATTTGTGCAAAAAAGCGCCATAAACTGATGAATACAGAGTGTTTTGCATTGCAGGCGGGCTAGCTTGAGGCGGTTAAGCTGAAAAACTTCAATACTCAGCGCCGCAGAACAGCTGAGCAGTGCCGCTAGGCTCAAAACTTGAGCAAATAACCAGCTGCTTCCAGAGCCTGCACGCGCTTTTGCTCAAGCGGACTGAAATTGTCTGCTAACAAACTGCTCAGCTGCTGCAGACGACTAATCTCATCGATTTCTTGATTCGACAGCAAGCTGTCTTTGATCTGCGCATACTCACGCAGACGCTGATCCCAACGCTGCCGATTTCGCTTCAGCTGCTCGAGCCGTATCGCCGCTTCTGAGCCATATAGTTCAGTAGCGCGAGAGTTATCTGTCAGAAATTGCTGATAGGTTTCAAACGCAAATTGCGCACGTGGCAGTTGCTGCATCGAGACTTCGTGCGCTTGAAACAATTGCTGCTGTTCCTCTGAGGAAAAATGCGCCTGCTGTAAGGTGGCTTTGAACTCGCCGTATGCGCTGGGCTGAAGCATAAAATAATCGACATCCTGTTCACTCAGCGCATCATACTCCACCGCCAGCTGCTTCTTGTAGCGAAGAAAGCGCTGAAACAAATCAGCGACAGGCTGAACGAAATGTGCAGGATAATGCTTGGCAACATCAAAGCGCAAAATAGCGATCAATTCAGCCTCATTAAATTCTGAGCGTAAGCTGTATAAATAGTTAAAATACAGTGTCCAGGCCGGCGCTGCTTGAAACGCCGCGCCAGGGTTGCGCAAAATTGGACGATCAGGAATTGAGCCGCGCACCGAGCTTGTTGATAAAGCGTGCTTCAGCCGCAGGTATTTCGCCGATTCAGCGTGACGCGAAGTTTTTACCGTTAGCCGCGATTTGTCAGCACTGATGCCTGCCGCTGCATCATGCTTGGCAGCTAGATTTACTGACGATTCAGTCAGCTTTGCATTATTCAGCCATTCAGCCGAACCCCAAAACCACCGGCCTAAGCCTGCGAAGCCAAGCAAGCAT
>JABSRR010000240.1 GCA_013215025.1 Pseudomonadales bacterium | reverse complement strand
TAGATGCTCACAGCTATTTAGATGCGCTTCGATCTGCCATGCGCGAAGCACCAGACGCCATCTTGATTGGCGAGTGCCGTGATATGGAGACCATGAAATACGCAATTACCTTTGCCGAGACCGGGCATCAGTGCTACACCACCCTGCATGCTAATAATGCCCGCCAGGCTCTGGACCGCGTCGTGAATTTATTTCCTGAGCAATTACACAAGCAAGTGCGCTCTGACCTATCCGAGCACCTAAAGGCGGTTATTTGTCAGCGCCTAGTGACCACAACCGATGGCAGACGCGTGCCGGCGATTGAGATTTTAATGGTCACACCTTTTGTGCAGGAGTTGATTAAGCTAGGTAAAATTGATGAGATCAATGATGCTATGGTGAAAGACAACGACGATGGCTCGCAAACTTTTGATCAGGCTCTCTATGGCTTATATATGCAGCAAAAAATTAGCAAAGACGAGGCCATGAAATATGCTGACTCGAAAGATAATTTAGGCCTAATGATGCGCTTTGGCGACTGACTATCGCAGCCTTTGTCTTGTTCCTATAAACTACATTTCCCTCGCCATGCAGATACAAAAAAGCCCGCTTGCGCGGGCTTTTTATATTATAATTACAGCAAATATAGCGTTCTACTCATCAGCTATTATGCGGCAGCCTCATTGCTTTTTTCACCGGCTACGGTATAAAACTGTGAGTACCAGTTTTTACGCAGCTTGTTGATTGGGCCATCGCCTGCACAAAGCACTGGATTTGACTCATAACGCTTGTTTTTCCAAATCCACACGTCTTGGAAGAATGCATGCATTGACGCAGTCGCATATGCTGCACCGACTTGCGCAGCCTCTTCCGCAGATAAACCATCGGCAATTTTTAGCATAACGCCAGTAAATAATCGGAAACTATCGCCCTGCTCGACATCTTGCGTTTTCAAGCTAATTGGCATATGCGCATTTAACATTCTCACCGTATGCACTGGCCCTGGCGTTTGCACAACTTTTTGACCTTTATACGTCAAGGCGTCACCCATCGGCGTGGTCAAACTACCGTCTTCGCCAACTGCAATGCCGCCAAAGGCATTGAAATCGGTATCGAGCACCGGAAAGTTATAGCCATCCATGATCGTGCCATCAACCACTTTAACGGGTTGCTGGATGCGGCTTAAAATCATCTCACCATCTTCAGTGGCGAGGTTTTTCGGTAAGAAGCCTTCCCATTCGGTAATTTGATAGGCCGGGCCATAATAGGTGGCGCGTGCTTTCAAAAAGCCTAATGTTGAAGAGTCACAATCGTTGATTTGCAGTGCAGTGTGATCTTCAAACACATTATCGAAGTGCGCGCAGGGCGCATCATGCACCGGACCAAAATGCGCTTTATCGGCAATATTGTCGACCAACTCTTTCCAATGCGTATCAATAACTTCGGTGGTAACCGTCCAATCAGTCCATTCGTCAGAGCTGAACTCTTCCATTTCAGGAATTTCCCAGGTTGGCGCAGTGCCTTCTGGACAGTGCCACACAAATACCAAACCATTACGCTCACGGGTATGGAACTTTGCGGTTTTAGCGCGCGGTGGGATTTTGTCGCAGTAAGGGATCGAGGTACACTCACCGTCGCCATTCCACTCCCAGTGATGGAAAGAGCATTGAATACCTTCGTCGGTTAAATCACCAATCGAGAGTTTTGCGCCCATATGCATACAGTAGTTTTCTAAACACTGTAACTCACCGGCTTTATTACGAAACAACACCAAGCTTTTGCCAGCCACATTGACTTCCCAGGGGCCACGCTCATCAGCAGGAAAATCTGCAGGCTTCTGCTCTGGCTCAAAATGCATGGCAGCTAAAATAGCGTCTTGCTTAGCATTTGCTGTATCAATAGCAGCAGCCACATCAGCGCCCGTTTGTAGCGCTGCAAATACCGCTTCAACCGAGGCGCCATAGTCAGCTTGCATTTGCTTGGCATAGTTTACTTCTTGCAGGTTCTGCGGTGCAGGCGGCGGCGTCATCCAAGGCACGGTATAACCAATTGGGATCCATCCGCGCGGAAAACGCACATCTTGTGGGGGTTGATCTGTTGCTAAAATGGTAGACATTATCGCTCCTTGTTATTCAACGGCGGGTATTATTAAAGTAATAGTAAGCCAAATCTAAAAAAAGCAAAAGCAGCAATGCTGGAACATTGCCGCTCTGCGATCAATCAAGCAGTTTTGGCAATATGCTTAGCAGCAGCATAGGCAAAGGTCATCGCAGGGCCAAGAGTAGAACCCGGGCCTGGGTAAGTAGGTAAAACCGCTGAGGTGCAATTACCTGCTGCATACAAGCCCTTTATCGGCTTATCATGTTGATCAACACATTGACCATCAGCAGTGATGACAAAGCCGCCAGCTGTACCAAAGTCACCTGGCTCACAACGCAGAGCATAGAAAGGCGCCTTTTCAAGGGCTGCCATACAAGGGTTAGGCTTGCAGTCTTCTTTACCGTAGTAGCGATCATAGGCAGAGTCACCACGGCCGTGCTCAAGGTCCTTGCCGGATGCGGCAAAGCCATTAAAATCGGCGACTGTTTTGCTTAAATTCTCAGCGTTAATGCCAGTTTTCTCAGCAATTTCCTCAATGGTTTTGCCAATTGCCAAAAAGCCCGAATCGAAATAACGCTTTGGTAGCGCCTTATCAGGGCGTGTTTTTAAGGTCATTAAGGGGCCAACAATATTGTCTTCGCGGAAGCTTCGATCAAAGATCATCCAAAGCGGGCTGTTGGGCTCTTCTTCAGTATGCTTTTCAAATTGCTCGGTCTGGTAAGCCATGTAGTTCTGCGATTCATTGGCAATGCGCTTTCCAGCGGCATTGACGGTAATCGTGCCAGGTAGACTTTTTTCAACCACCGACAGACGCGGCAGCTTTTCACCCGGTACCATATACGTGGTAACCCAAAAGGCATGGTCCATATGTTCGGTTTTCACCGCAATATTCATGCCGGCAAGAATCGCATCACCGGTATTATTGGCACTGCCGGCCGACCAGTCTGCATTAGTTGGCTTAGGCAAATATTGATCGCGCAGCTGCTG
>JABSRR010000239.1 GCA_013215025.1 Pseudomonadales bacterium | reverse complement strand
TCAATTGGTATTGGCCGCCACCCAAGTAGCCTCTAAATTCATGGCCCCTGTGTACCTCGTAGGGAGCGCACTGGTCTCTGAAGATCCCCTGGATATTGATATAGTTATGGTGCTCACCAAACAGCAATACCACAAAGCTATTGGCTGATAGCATAAATACACTGTCAAATAGCTCAATAACCTGGGTTTTGCAGCGGTTTAGCAGCTCAAAAGCGGCATCTGGATAGATCAGAGTTAAAGTTATGAAAGCTATGCTGAATAAGGCAGAGAGTGGAAAGACCGGGTTATGAAAGTCTAAGCCGAACTTGGTGATATTATCTTCACCCAGTTCGTAATCTGTGTCGTACGGGTGTCGCCCCAAAACAAGGTCCTTTTGCGGTGTTATTGATAATATTTACTATATCATAATAGCAACGTCGGTACTTTTGCCTAGGCTTGGCCGATGTTTATGCTTGGTCGATGTCTACGCTTGGTCGATGTCTAGAGTGCCAAGCTGTTGACCCATAGTCACGCTGATCCCATTTGCAAGCGCTGAATTAAATGCCGTCTGTTGATTTTCAAACAGTAAGATGACCGTCGAGCCAAGCTTAAATCGCCCCATTTCGTCACCTTTTGCCAGCGTTACCGCCTGGCTAGATGAAAAGTCTTGATGGCTAATGCGGGCTTTGACCGGTGCCACTTGACCTGACCACACGGTTTCAATGCCGGCAACGATCATCGCGCCGACTAAAATCATTATGAACTTGCCTTGCTCGTTGGCAAACTCACAAATGAGACGCTCATTGCGTGCAAATAAGCCAGGCACCTGGTTAGCAGTGGCTTGATTGACTGAGAATAAATCACCGGGTACATAAGTCGTATTTAAAAGCTCGCCGTCTAGTGGCATATGTACACGGTGGTAATCTTTTGGTGATAAGTAAATGGTGGCAAATTTGCCGCCCATATAGGTGTTACATTGTTCGGCGTTGCCGGCCAGTAGCTGGCTTAAGGAGTAGTATTGTCCTTTCGCCTGCATAATACTGCCTAGCTCGATATCGCCTAGCTCGCTGATGGCGCCATCTGCTGGAGACGCAATGGCATTGTCATCACTGCAGATAGGGCGGCGACCGGGCTTCAGCTCACGCGTAAAAAATTCGTTAAAGCTTTTAAAGCCACGAGCGGTCTCAATCTTTGCTTCTGACAGGTCAACTTGATAATGCTTCACAAACCACTGGATAAATGTGTTTTTGATCCAAGGTATTTGTGAATCCGCCAGTTTGGCAATGCCGCGAGATAATAAATGCTGCGGGATGATTGACTGTAAGCGGGCAAAGTTTTTTTCTGAAAGCATGGGGAGCCTTAATATATGGTATAGCGTTTACGGCGCTTCAATTGGCAGCGTTGCATCATTGCCCCATTCTGACCATGAGCCAGGGTAGGCTTTTACATGGTCAAAGCCTAATAGCTTATAGGCGACAAACCAGCTTAGGCCTGAGCGACGATGGGTTTGGCAATGAGTAATAATCTGCTTGTTAGCGTCAATGCCCTTTTGGGCTAATTCTGCTCGAATTTGCTCGAGCGGTTTTAAGCATTCTTGCGCATCCTGCAGTAGCAGCCAGTCATGTGAGATGGCGCCTGGTATATGGCCACCTCTGGCCGCGAGCACTTTTTCACCCCGGTATTCTTCAGCGCTTCTGGCATCCCAGATAATGCTATCTTGCTCTGGAATGCTAGCGAGTACCTCGCTTTTGTCGGCAATAAAGCGAGAGTCTAGGGTTAACTCTAGTGAGCTTGGCGTGACTGCCAATTGGCCTGTGCTGAGGCTGAGTTGTGCACGCTGCCAGCTTTTAAGGCCGCCATCTAAAAGTGCTGTATTGTGGTAACCAAAAAGCGCCAGAGTCCAGATAAAGCGTCCCGCAAGCGAACCGCCGGCATTGTCATAGGCAACAATGTGGCAAGCTTTATCACTCGGTAAGCCAATATCTTGCAATGCATGAACCAGACTTTCGGTTGCTGGAAGCTGGCCAGCTGCAGGCTTTTGCTGCGAGGAGAGCAGGCTTGGCTCAAACGCCACTGAGTGAGGGATATGGCCATTGGCAAAGTCTTGCGCACTGAGCAAAGCAACAACAAGTGGCTTTTGATCACCGTTATCAATTAGCTGTGCAAGTTGTTTAGCCTCTAAAAGCGCCTGGCTCATAGCAGAATCTCGTGTGGGTTTGCAAGGTCAGCTATGATAGAGGATTTTGCTTAAATGCGCATTAAGGAAGTTTTTCTATCATCAGGCTGACCGAGCCTACTTCAAAGCCAAATTTAGTGAAGGTTGATTCGTTAATCAGTCGATTAGGGGCTATCAGGTACATGCGGTCATCAACATTAATATCAATTTCGCCATCATCAAGCTGCAGGCGCAGTACGTATTGCATGGCAATGGCGTTACCCGCGGTGCGAAGCTTATGCTCACCAATGACATCGTTAGCCGTTGCAATCCAGTATTCGCCGGATTCGTCTTTGGCTTTCTTCAGCAACCATTGACGTTGCTGAAGTTCGCCGTCATTAAAGTAAAATTGTTCGTCGAGTGCGCATTGTTGAGGATTGCAGCTGCCGTCGATATCAGCAGAAAAATAGCGAATCATCTCACCGCTTCGATTTTTCACCATGCCATGCGCGACTAATTTGCCATTAAAAAATTCCGGCAAAATAATCTCAGGTTTTACATCTTGATATTGCGATACATCTTGCTGCGAGCATGCTGAAAACTGCAGCAGTAAAGTGGCAAATAATAAGAAATATAGTTGTTTCATGAGATAACCTTATCCGTTAACTATCGGGGTAAAAATAAAAGATCGCGATGTCTTGGTAGTCGCCTTCTGCGTCGCTCATATTGGAGCGACCGCTGTAGAGTGCAAGTCGGCTATCTTCTGCATAGGCTAGGAAGATGGGTGGTAAAAACCGTGCAATCAGCCAATTTTTTGCGCGCACTGCAACGCACTGCTGCCATAGCGCTTGATTGTTAATGTCGCCAGGCACAGATTGTAAAAGATCGTTGAGGGTGGTTTTCAAGCGGCTACAATCGAAGCGACTGGCTTTTAGCGCAATATTGCTACCACGAGAAGGTGCAGGATAATCAAAAACCAGATCGGCTTTACTAATGCGACTGAGGTTGTCGCGGATAAAATGATCAAAGCC
>JABSRR010000238.1 GCA_013215025.1 Pseudomonadales bacterium | reverse complement strand
TCGCCGAGCAACATATGCAAAGCTTCAGTGAATGGCTGCAACCACTTGGCATTCGCTGCGCCTGTCTTTCCGGCAAATCCGGCGTTAAACACCGACGCTCGGTACTAACAGACTTAGCCAGTGGCGAGCTTCAGCTATTGATCGGTACTCACGCCATTTTTCAAGATCACGTTGAGTTTCATCAATTAGGTCTTGCTATTATTGATGAGCAACACCGCTTTGGTGTTCACCAGCGACTGGCACTGAAAGACAAGAGCGTCGGCTTCACACCGCATCAATTAATCATGACCGCGACACCCATTCCGCGTACGCTCGCCATGACTGCCTATGCCGATCTTGATCTATCATTGATTGATGAATTACCTCCGGGACGCAAGCCAGTAACCACGATCGCCTTAGAGCAACGTCGGCGTAATGAGGTCATTGCACGCATCGATGCAGCCTGCAGCCAGGGCACGCAAGCGTATTGGGTCTGCACTTTGATTGAAGAGTCCGAGCAGCTTAATTGTCAGGCCGCAGAAGCCAGCGCCAAGATACTGCAAACCTCACTGCCCCATCGACGCATTGGCCTAGTGCATGGACGGCTAAAGGCCAAGGAGAAAAGCGAAATCATGCAGGCATTTAGCCGCGGCGAGATAGACTTACTGGTGGCTACCACGGTAATTGAAGTCGGCGTCAATGTACCTAATGCCTCGTTAATGATTATTGAAAACCCCGAGCGACTCGGGTTAGCGCAGCTGCATCAGTTGCGCGGACGCGTCGGGCGCGGCAGCAGTGAGAGTTACTGCGTATTATTATTTCAACCACCGCTATCTCAGCAGGCCAAAAGCCGCCTAAACATTATGCGCGAAACCAATGACGGCTTTAAGATTGCTGAAACCGACTTAAAGTTGCGCGGCCCAGGCGAAGTGTTAGGCAGCCGTCAAACTGGCCAGCTGCAGTTTCGGATTGCTGACATTGAACGTGATCATGATCTTATCGAGTATGTTGGCGATATTGCTAAACAGCTACTTTTACAACAGCCAGAATTAGCACAGACCTTGGTCAAGCGCTGGATATATCAAGCCGATTATTTTTCTCAGGGCTAAGCGGCTAAGGCTTATTGCATAGTATCCCAGCTGCGCTGTCAGCCTAAAATAAGCTTAATACCTACCGCTACCGTGGTGACTTCAAATAAGCGTTTAATAAATTGATTACCCTTAACAATCGACAAATGCGCACCTAAATAACCACCGATCAGCGATCCTGCGATCAATGCCGGCAGCCATGCCCACTGTATCGACTGCAGCATGCCGAGCGTGATGGCCCCAGTACTATTATAAAAAAGGCCAACTAATACTAAGGTGTGCGCAGTAGCTTGGCGATAATCAAGGCCAAACCAGCTAATTAACCATAAGGTGACAAATAAACCTGTACCCGAGGTTAAAGAGCCATTCAAAAAACCAAACAGAAAACACGCTGCGCCACTGATAACATAGCATGAACATTGACGGCGCTTGGGCTCAGCCTGCTGACCAAGGCTTTTGCGCAAAAAAGAATACACACCCAGGGCAACCGTTAAAACACCTAATGAAAGCTTAGCAAGATCCTCTGGGATCAGCAGGATTGATCTAGCGCCTAATATTACGCCAGGCAAACCACCCAAGACTACGGATAGAGAAACCGGCCATAACAAACTCGAGGCGCGCCAATGTTTAATAGAGGCGCCAACCCCAAGCGCCACAGATGCAACCTTGTGCGTAGCAAGTGCTGTTGCAAACGGCAGACCAAGAAAAATAATGACCGGTAGTTGTATTAGTCCGGCACCACCGCCTGCAATGGCTGATAGGGCATTAGAGATAATAGCCAACAGCAGCAGCAGTATATGAAAGCCAATTTCATCTATTGGCATATATAGAGATATTTAAGCATAGCCATTACATATTTTTGACTAGCGGCTAATCAAGCTAAGCGCTTAAGGCTCAGCTTGATCGCATTTAGTTTAGCTATAATCCCCGTTAAAAGCTGAAGGTAGCAGATAAGTATGCGCCCGTTAACTCAGCATCTAAATCTGTATTTTTGTCTACTTCCAGCTTTTGCTCAATCAAGCGGTAACCGGCCGCGACACCAACACCCAACAAAAAGTCGTATTTAATAAACACCTCGGCATCGGTCACTGCATCATCGCCATTACCGCCAAGCTGCGCAATGGCACCCGCTGATAAGCCAACAAATGGTAAATTACCCTGTGCTTTTGCATATAACAACGCTGACACATCGTCATTTTCAAGGTCTTCCACAGCGTCAACCGCCACATCAAATACGCGCACGGTCAAGCCAAGGTCAAGCTCTACAATATTATCAAGAATCTCATAATACAGCGTGGCATCGGTAAAGCGGCTATCGATTTCGAATTGTAAATCATCCGACTCATCAAAACTGAAATCTGCAAATGCTAAACGAACATTCGGCAGTAAGGGCACCGGATGCTCAAGATATGCTGAGTATTCAACATTGGTTTCTGTATCTGTATTACCGTTTGAATCATTATCTTTTAATTCAAGCTGGTAAGCCTTGGCGGCAACACCAAAACCTAACACGTCGGCCGTGGCAACTGATGACGCACCAACAAGCATGACGCCTAAAATAGTCGATTGAATAATGTTTTTCATAGTGACTCCGTTTTGATTAGCAGTAAATTTTATTATCTTTATATCTTTTTTGTTCAGCAGCGATACCATCGAACCTTAAGTCAAAGACTTTATCGCATAGCCAAGCACTTTTAATAGTCTATTGATATTGATAAAACAGCCGTAAAAAGCCGCCTTCAGCAGCCAGCTCAGTTTCCAACTCGTATTCATCAGGTTCTATAATCAGCTTCGATTCGAGTGTTGCATCAAAGGCACGATAGCCTAGTGCAAGCCCGACATCATTGCTAAAAATATAAGCAAATTCAAGATTTATATCGCTGCCATTTTGACCGTCATACTGACCAAACTGCAGATCCAAATTTATCCACCATTGCTCAGCAGGCGAAAATGCCGCCCCGAGGTGAAGCAGTGCCAGAGTTGAGTCAATATCGGCCTGCAGATTTATATCGGCGGCCTCTAACTCACCAAAAAATTGCCTAACGCCCAAGCCCGCATGAAAGGTGAAAGAAGGTCGGCTATAGACTGGGTAATAAAAATTCAGATCGGCATGACTGACGTCGAT
>JABSRR010000237.1 GCA_013215025.1 Pseudomonadales bacterium | reverse complement strand
TGGCAGACACTGAAGATTCATATACTGGTCTGCGTGACTCTAAGTCGTTAATTTTTTCTGTTAATTTAGAGGTTTGACCCATCATCAGCGGCGAGTCAACAAAAACCTTCTCGGTCGCAGCTGATACTTTTTTAAGATCCGGTGAGGCGGTGAAGATATCGTCAACCGAACCGGTGATAAATTCAAATAAGTCGGCTACTTCAAATAAGGCAGAGCGCACCTCTTCATTATTTATGCGCTTGATACCCATGGCAGGGTTGCCGTTAAGCATTGAGTTAAGAATTTCCCCAAACTCTGAGGCATCAAGAATAAACTGATCTGCAGCATCATCCGCTTGCTCACCGCCAACCAACATTTTGTCAACGTTGCGCGCAATACGCTCAGCACGCCAGGTTTGTTTTTGCGCTGAGGCAACCTGCTCAGCCGAGGCACGGCCCTCGATCAAGATCTCAACAACGGTATCATATCGCGCTTGAAGCTCAGGAATGGTATCCGCTAGCTCTTCAGCAACCTCATGCAAAAACAACACCTCGTTACGGCTCGACAAAATAGCTTGTGCATCGGCGTCAAGCCTCGTCCAAACCTGGCTTAAATCGCTGACTTCAGAGGGCAAAAACTGACTTAAAGGGTCAAGATCTTTGGTGCCGGCTTGAAACGCTTCCATTTGTGCTTGAATATCTGCACGAACCGTTTCTAATTCATTAAAGGCTGCTTCTTTACCTTCGCTGGAGTCTCGAGAGTGAGCTGCAAGCTGCTGCGACAAAACTCGAAGCTCACTGGCCATATTCAAATACTCAGACTCATCCTGCGCATTGCCAACAACTTGCACAATGGTCCAAATAAAAAATAGGAAAACTATTGCAATAAGGCTGGCCAACACACCGATAACCTTATCACCAGACTGATTCCATAGCATTGTGGATGATGTTGTACTCATCTCCAACCCCCAAGGTTTTTACTATTGTTATTATTGATGATTAATCTAACTGTTTATGCCGCTGCCGCATTAAAGAAGCGCGGATCCCTTATTAGCTTATATGGACTAAATGTCGACCATATAAGACTTTCATGCTCATAGGCGCCATCTGAATATGGCGCCATAATGGCTAATTCTTCATCGATAGCAATCGCTGGCGTATTTTCAGCAATCGACTGCATACCAAACACCTGACTGACGATTAAACCTGCGTAAAGTTCGCCTAACTCAATCACCAGTACACGGTGCTGCCCACGATTTGTGGATAACTTAGCACCAAAAAATGCCTCTAGATCGAACAGCGGTAGCAAGCGACCGCGCACATTCGCCAGACCTGTGACCCAGCTCTGCGTGCCTGGCAGGCGCGTCGCCTCTGGCACATTCAGCATCTCAACTATTTCACCTAGCGGGACAATAAACCTGCGCCCCAAAAGACTAAAACCAATGCCGCCCCAGCTATCTTGCACTTCTCTCTGCTCAGGCAGGTTAGGGCTAGACGCACGAACCTGATGAGACAGTGAAAGCAAATACTGAAAAGCCGCATTTTCGCTCATAGAACTCTATCCAAGCGCTTCATTAATTGCGCCAATCAGCACACTTTCTTTCACTGGCTTTGTCAGGTAGCCACTGGCTCCCTGACGCTGACCCCATAAGCGATCCGTTTCCTGATCTTTGGTTGATACGATCAACACTGGAATATGCGAAGTAGAAGCGTTTTTCGTAATTTGACGTGTTGCCTGGAAACCATTAATGCCCGGCATCACAATATCCATTAATATCAAATCGGGCAGCTCCGACTTCGCTGAAGCAACACCTGCCTCGCCGCCGTCAGCAGTAAGGACTTCATGACCGTTATTTTTCAGCATTTCGGTCATCTTGAACATTTCGGTGGGAGAGTCGTCTACGATTAATATGCGTGCCATATCAAAACCTCAACACTAAATTTACTACTATCATACAAATGCATCGATCGCATCCATCAACTCGGACTTGCTAAAAGGCTTGGTTAAGTACTGATCCGAACCAACAATTCTGCCCTTGGCTTTATCGAACAGCCCATCTTTACTCGACAGCATAATAACCGGCGTTGATTTGAACTCACTATTATTCTTAATCAATGCACAGGTTTGGTAACCATCTAAACGCGGCATCATAATATCGACAAAAATGATATTGGGACGAGAGTCTGCGATTTTTGCCAGCGCATCAAAGCCATCAACAGCGGTAATAACCTCGCAGCCTACTTTTTTTAGCAAGGTCTCAGCTGTTCGACGAATTGTCTTACTATCGTCAATCACCATCACTTTTAAATTTTCGAAATTGTCTGCCATAAATAGCAACCTTATTGAGCAACTGAAATTATTATAAGAAGCGTTATTATTATGTTGGTATAACTGCACCATGCTTGCAGCTAAACATAACGCCAAGTCTAAATATTGTCTATGCCTTACGCGGAATAATTGCGCCCTTTATCGCAGCAATGCTATCCATATCAAAAGAATGCGTTAAAATAAACGCTTTTAAATACTAAGGCTTGAAATGATTACGCTTGCAATCGTGATGGACCCCATCGAGCAGATTAGCTTTCAAAAAGACAGCTCGCTCGCCATGCTTTGGGCGGCCAAGGCTAAAGGCTGGCAGTTGAAATACATCTTGCCGCACAATCTATACATTACTGACGGCCAAGCGATGTGCATATACCAAGATCTGCAGGTATTTGAGGACCCCGAGCATTATTTTGAGCTCGGCGAACCTGAGCACTGCGAGCTTGCCGCCATGAATGTGATCTTGATGCGCAAAGATCCGCCCTTCGACAACGAGTTTATTTATAACACTTATATTCTCGAGCTTGCCGAACAACAGGGCAGCCTGGTGGTAAACAAGCCGCAAAGCCTTCGTGACTGTAATGAGAAAGTGTTTGCCACACTGTTTCCACAATGCTGCCCGGCGGTAACCGTTAGCGCTAATGCCAGCATATTGCGAGCCTTTCATCAGCGCCATGGTGACGTTATTTTTAAACCGCTGGACGGCATGGGTGGCGCGCAAATTTTTCGTTTAAAACCCGATGACCCGAACGTAAGCGTCATTATCGAAACCCTCACCCAATTTGGGCAGCAAACCATTATGGCGCAGCAGTTTATCCCAGAAATAATTCACGGCGATAAGCGTATTCTAATGATTAACGGCAAACCAGCGCCCTATGCCTTGGCCAGAATTCCTGCTGCCGGGGAAACACGTGG
>JABSRR010000236.1 GCA_013215025.1 Pseudomonadales bacterium | reverse complement strand
CGAGAGTGAAGAAAGTGATCAGATTATCGGGCAAAATGACTACTCAGGATCAAGCTTTAGAACTCAAATGTATTTCGAAGCATCTGATAATAATAACAATTATGCAGTTACTCTGATAGATAGAAGCGATGAGACTGAATTTGAAAATCTGGATGGCAATTTGAGTTCTGACATCTTTCTGGAACAGTTTGCTTATGTTGATATTAATGATGACTTAGATGCTATAGACTCATTCACCCAATACATTCTAGATGGCGAAGTTGAGAATACTGATCCATTCGGCTCGCTGTCTGTGTCTGGCAGCTTTGATGAGAACCAAGCCGTCGGTCAGCTTAACAGCCCAGATCAGTTTGATATTTTCATATCGCTGCCATACGATTAAAGCTTTTTTACATGCGATATCATTTGAATAAGTGAGTACTGATTACTTGGTCATGATGATTTTTACTAAAACTCACAAGCAGGGAATTTTAACCATAGTCAGTCGAGCTGTCGGATTCACTGATACCTATCTTGCGTGATGAATCCTTCTTGACGATGCAACAAGGACTAAATGCGTAAACCAGACGAGAAGCCATAAAGACAAAAAGCCCCATTATTGGGGCTTTTTTATGCTTATAAAATTGGTTGGCAGGCTTAGAAGGGAATATCATCATCAAAGTCATCGAAGCCGCTTGGCGCAGCTTGTTGAGGTGCTGGCGCAGCCTGCTGAACTGGCTGAGCCTGAGCAGGCTGCTGTTGATAGCCGCCAAAGTTTTGCCCCTGTGGCTGCGCTGCAGGACTTGCAGCCTGGTAGCCGCCCTGCCCCATTTGATTGTCGCCGCGCGAATCTAACATTTGCATTTCTCGCGCATTGATTTCTGTCGCATAGCGATCTTGGCCGGTTTGCTTGTCTTGCCATTTACGGGTTCTTAAAGAGCCCTCAACATAAACTTTTGAACCCTTACGCAAATACTGCTGCGCAATCTCTGCCAAGCGGCCATTAAAGGTCACGCGATGCCATTCAGTGCGCTCTTGTGGCTGGCCAGTTTGGCGATCTGTCCAGCTTTCTGATGTGGCTACAGAAATATTGGTGACCATTCCACCGTTGGGAAATGAGCGAGACTCAGGATCTTGTCCTAAGTTGCCGACAATGATCACTTTATTAATGCCTCTGGCCATGCCTTTGCTCCATCGCGAATATTTTATTAGTAAAGAATCATTCTAGCACTGCACCAAGCGAATGACTACATGCGTAGATAACTAGTTTGGCCTCCCCTTTATCGATAGGGCTAGGTATAATGATCGGCTGTTTTTGATAGGTAAGGCTATGGATACCATTGTTGTTCGTGGAGCGCGCACCCACAATCTGAAAAATATTGATTTAGATATTCCGCGCGATAAATTAGTCGTCATTACCGGCCTTTCTGGATCAGGCAAGTCGTCATTGGCCTTCGACACTTTATATGCTGAGGGCCAACGCCGCTATGTTGAGTCCCTTTCTACCTATGCTCGACAATTTTTATCGATGATGGAAAAGCCCGATATCGACCATATTGAAGGCTTATCACCGGCGATTTCAATTGAGCAGAAATCAACTTCACACAATCCACGCTCAACCGTTGGCACAATCACTGAGATATACGACTATTTGCGGCTGTTATTTGCTCGTACCGGTGAACCGCGCTGTCCCACTCATGATTTGCCGCTTAGCGCACAAACCGTCAGTCAAATGGTCGACACGACCTTAGCGCTGCCTGAAGGACAAAAGTGCATGCTGCTCGCACCGGTGGTCAAAAATCGTAAAGGCGAGCACCTACATATTTTTGATAGTCTGCGCAGCCAAGGCTTTGTGCGCGTTCGCATCGACGGCATTGTGACCGACCTTGATGACACACCTGCGCTGGATAAAAACAAAAAGCATACGATTGAGGTTGTGGTTGACCGTTTTAAAGTTCGCGATGATCTGCAAACCCGGCTCGCGGAATCTTTCGAAACTGCTTTAGACCTATCAGAAGGCATTGCATTGGTTGTTGATATGGATGGCCAAGCTGAGGACTTATTGTTTTCGGCACGTTTTGCCTGTCCGGTATGCGGCCACTCTATCCGAGAGCTTGAACCCCGTTTGTTTTCGTTTAATAACCCCTATGGCGCCTGTCCTGACTGCGACGGGCTTGGAGTTAAGCAATACTTTGACGCCTCACGGGTTCTTCAAGATGAGGAGGCCTCGTTAGCCGAAGGCGCGATTCGCGGCTGGGATAGGCGCAGCGTTTATTATTTTCAGATGCTCAGCTCGCTTGCCAAGCATTATGATTTTTCTACCGATACGCCCTGGCATAAGCTGAAAAAGAAACATCAACAGATTATTTTGCATGGTTCCAAAGGCGAAGAAATTGAGTTCAATTACATCAATGACCGAGGTGACATCTATAAGCGCAAACATGCTTTTGAAGGCATTATCCCTAACTTTGAACGTCGCTTTAAAGAGACCGAATCAAATATGGTGCGCGAAGAGTTAAGTAAATACCTGTCGGTGCACAGCTGTAATAGCTGTCATGGCTCTCGCTTAAATTCTGATGCTCGCCATGTGTTTATTGGCAATGACACGCTACCCGATATTATTCGCATGCCAGTCGGTCAGGCGAAAGCTTATTTCGAGCAGCTAAGCTTTTCAGGCGCCCGCGCGCAGATTGCCGAGAAGATTTTAAAAGAAATTCGCGACCGCCTGAGTTTTTTAGTCGATGTCGGCCTGAACTACCTAACACTTGAACGAAGTGCTGATACTCTATCGGGTGGTGAAGCTCAGCGTATTCGACTTGCCAGTCAAATTGGTGCAGGTTTAGTCGGCGTTATGTATATTCTTGATGAACCCTCGATTGGACTGCACCAACGCGATAACGAACGATTACTTGGCACCCTAAAGCACTTACGCAACTTAGGGAATACTGTGATTGTGGTTGAGCATGATGAAGATGCGATTCGTACCGCCGACTTCATCGTCGATATCGGCGTTCATGGCGGGCAAGTGATTGCGGCAGGAGACTATCAAGCTATCGCGCAATGTGCGGATTCACTGACCGGCCAATATTTGTCGGGCAAAAAAACCATCAGCATTCCAACTCAGCGTCACGAAGCTAAGCCAGAGAAACAGTTACGTTTGTCGGGTGCCTCAGGTAATAACTTACAATCGGTTGACCTCAATCTGCCTGTTGGACTGCTAACCTGCATAACTGGCGTATCTGGCTCTGG
>JABSRR010000235.1 GCA_013215025.1 Pseudomonadales bacterium | reverse complement strand
ATATACAGTAGCTATTAAGGAGTAACCGGTAAGGAGTTACCCGGACTATAGGGGGATATACCGGCATCACCACCAGGGACACTACCGTGAGGCCCGAGCCCAGGGATGACAGGGTACTCCAGCAGTTATAGCTATCTGGGGACTCCGGGGTTCTACGGGGCTGGGTATTGTATCCCAGGAGGTGTAGGGGAAGGAAGGTGAGGGTCACTCCCAGGGATACACCCGTATAGTAGTACACCGATACCGGGGACACCAGGGGGGGATACCCCCATACCATGGCCTCCTGGGAATACAGTACTCCCACCAGTATAGATACCATGGCACCCAGGGAGAGTATGAGATGGAAGTGGGCTATAACATAGTAGGTATCATGCAGGGACACATCCACGGCAGCGTTACCCAGTACTATACCCGTGGAGCCCCCCCCCGTGAGCATCACCAGTACCAGTACCGTATACAGGTACCCCGGGGATAGGGAGTTCCGGGTTATATCCCCTGCCAGAGTATATACCCAGTTCACTAGCTTGGTACCCGTGGGTAATGCTATAGCCACTGTAATACCGGTATAGTACCCCCTGGTATCCGGCTCCAGTCCCAGGGTATATATATGGTGTCCCCATACCAGGGACCCTAGTACGGATATACAGCCCATAGCCAGTACCATCGATTGGCCCCCATACACTAGTATACCCCCCGATACCCCGGATACCACCTGGGAGAGCACCCCGAACCCCGGTACTATAAGGATGTATACCTCCGGGTGTCCGAAGTACCAGAAGAAGTGCTGGTACAATACAGGGTCTCCCCCGAAGGCCGGGTCCATATACACCGTGTTATAGCAGGTATCCGATACCAGGGCCCCCAGGGCTCCCGTTAGTACCGGCAGAACCCCCAGTAGTATCAGGAGTACCAGGGTGACCGATACCGGGAACAGGTACTGTATCCCCAGCCCCAGCCCCGGGCACCGTATGCTCCCTATGGTACAGTAGTAATTAAGGGAGCCCAGGAAGGAGGAGGTACCGTTATATACCAGGGCCACTATAGTAGTATATACCTGTATAGGGGCTCCCAGGGAGAGGCTCAGGGGGGGATAGAGAGTCCAACCGGTACCCCCCGGGAACTCCCCCCCCAGGGCCACCCCTGTATAGGACACCGATACCGGTACCAGTACCAGGAGGGAGAGGCCGTTAGCCCGGGGGAACCCTACCTCACCCGCCCCCTGGTACACCGGTACCATATAGTTCCCCAGACCCCCGTACAATACCGGCATTACCAGGTAGAATACCATAACCAGCCCGTGGGCCGTGAGTACCAGGTTATAGAAGTACTGGTTCTCCGGACTGACCACCCGGTTCCCGGACCCGTATAACTCCCCTCTTAGTACCGTACTATATATACTTCCCGGTATCCCCGTAGCCAGGGAAGTGCTGGTATAGTATGAATCTAGGGACTTATGGTTGCATTCCAGGAACTCCCTGTATTACCCCTGTATCCGTTAATAGCCAATATCTCACTATAATACCGGTATCTGATTACTACTCTATCAATACCAGTATATATACTATCTTACACCTGTATAGAGACTATAGGAGAATATAGCTATACCATCTATGGAAGTACTAGTATATGGTAGATATGGATATCAACTCTATAGACTCTAATACCGGTATATACAGTAGCTATTAAGGAGTAACCGGTAAGGAGTTACCCGGACTATAGGGGGATATACCGGCATCACCACCAGGGACACTACCGTGAGGCCCGAGCCCAGGGATGACAGGGTACTCCAGCAGTTATAGCTATCTGGGGACTCCGGGGTTCTACGGGGCTGGGTATTGTATCCCAGGAGGTGTAGGGGAAGGAAGGTGAGGGTCACTCCCAGGGATACACCCGTATAGTAGTACACCGATACCGGGGACACCAGGGGGGGATACCCCCATACCATGGCCTCCTGGGAATACAGTACTCCCACCAGTATAGATACCATGGCACCCAGGGAGAGTATGAGATGGAAGTGGGCTATAACATAGTAGGTATCATGCAGGGACACATCCACGGCAGCGTTACCCAGTACTATACCCGTGGAGCCCCCCCCCGTGAGCATCACCAGTACCAGTACCGTATACAGGTACCCCGGGGATAGGGAGTTCCGGGTTATATCCCCTGCCAGAGTATATACCCAGTTCACTAGCTTGGTACCCGTGGGTAATGCTATAGCCACTGTAATACCGGTATAGTACCCCCTGGTATCCGGCTCCAGTCCCAGGGTATATATATGGTGTCCCCATACCAGGGACCCTAGTACGGATATACAGCCCATAGCCAGTACCATCGATTGGCCCCCATACACTAGTATACCCCCCGATACCCCGGATACCACCTGGGAGAGCACCCCGAACCCCGGTACTATAAGGATGTATACCTCCGGGTGTCCGAAGTACCAGAAGAAGTGCTGGTACAATACAGGGTCTCCCCCGAAGGCCGGGTCCATATACACCGTGTTATAGCAGGTATCCGATACCAGGGCCCCCAGGGCTCCCGTTAGTACCGGCAGAACCCCCAGTAGTATCAGGAGTACCAGGGTGACCGATACCGGGAACAGGTACTGTATCCCCAGCCCCAGCCCCGGGCACCGTATGCTCCCTATGGTACAGTAGTAATTAAGGGAGCCCAGGAAGGAGGAGGTACCGTTATATACCAGGGCCACTATAGTAGTATATACCTGTATAGGGGCTCCCAGGGAGAGGCTCAGGGGGGGATAGAGAGTCCAACCGGTACCCCCCGGGAACTCCCCCCCCAGGGCCACCCCTGTATAGGACACCGATACCGGTACCAGTACCAGGAGGGAGAGGCCGTTAGCCCGGGGGAACCCTACCTCACCCGCCCCCTGGTACACCGGTACCATATAGTTCCCCAGACCCCCGTACAATACCGGCATTACCAGGTAGAATACCATAACCAGCCCGTGGGCCGTGAGTACCAGGTTATAGAAGTACTGGTTCTCCGGACTGACCACCCGGTTCCCGGACCCGTATAACTCCCCTCTTAGTACCGTACTATATATACTTCCCGGTATCCCCGTAGCCAGGGAAGTGCTGGTATAGTATGAATCTAGGGACTTATGGTTGCATTCCAGGAACTCCCTGTATTACCCCTGTATCCGTTAATAGCCAATATCTCACTATAATACCGGTATCTGATTACTACTCTATCAATACCAGTATATATAC
>JABSRR010000234.1 GCA_013215025.1 Pseudomonadales bacterium | reverse complement strand
GGTTCATTTCAAGTGCGGGTGACTCTGACTGAGGTTTACCTATGATTTGTGCAGGTACACCCGCTGCTGTGGTATGTTTGGGTACATCTTGTAATACCACTGAGCCTGCACCAATTTTGGCGCCTTCGCCAATATGAATATTACCCAAAATTTTTGCACCAGCGCTAATCAATACGCCGTCAGCCACTTTTGGGTGACGATCGCCATCTTCTTTACCGGTTCCGCCAAGGGTGACAGATTGCATAATTGACACATTATTGCCTACTACACTGGTTTCACCAATTACTAAGCCGGTTGCGTGATCGATCATAATGCCGCAGCCAAGTTTCGCGGCTGGGTGAATATCAACGCCAAAAATCATCGAGATACGATGTTGAAAGTATAAGGCCAATGACGTGCGCTGATTTAACCACAGCCAATGAGCGATACGATAGGCTTGCAAAGCTAAAAAACCTTTGGAGTATAAAAACGGTGTTGAAAAACGGTGGCACGCAGAATCGCGTTCATACACAGCCTGAATGTCAGCGCGGACGGCGGCAATGACTTCAGGTGCTGCTGACAGCGCTTCGTCAATCACTTCGCGAATCAGTATGGCAGGTGTCTCATGGCAATCTAATTTGTTCGCGAGATGGTAACTTAATGACGCTTCTAAAGTTTCGTGCTTGAGTATTGTGGCGTGTAGGAAACTGGCCAAGATTGGCTCATTACGCACATCAATCTCAGTTTCTTCACGAATAGACTGCCAAATATTATCACTCATTAACAATTGCCATAATTTTGAAAAAAAACAATATTTAATTATATACTCAAGCAAACCATGGATAAAACGATAACTCAGGAATAATCTCTATGATCGAGCAAATTGAAATATATCTGCTAGGGCTACCCGCATTTTTTTCATACTTTGCCATAGGCGCCATATTATTACTGTTGTATATCACCATTTATAATGCGGTAACGCCGCTGAATGAGTGGCAATTAATTCAGGCGAATGATACTGCAGCAGCCATAGCACTTGCCGGCAGCATAGTGGGTTTTTGCTTGCCGCTCGCTTCTGCTATTGAAAATGCGCAAAGTTATACCGACTGTTTATTGTGGGGAGTGATAGCGCTTATTGTGCAGTTAGTGGCGTTTTTTGTGGTACGTATGTTTTTGCCAAGGTTGGTCGAACGCCTCAAGACCGGTGAGATTGCAGCCGGTATCATTCTTGCGGCCATATCCATCAGCGTCGGCATGTTAAATGCAGCCAGTATGACTTTTTAATCGCTAGTTAATTTTCGCCATTGCGATGCTTGCTTTTTGCACCTATCAGTAAAATTGCTGGCAGCATAAACAAATCAAAAAACAGCGCAATCGCAATCGTAATTGAGCTTAATAAACCTGTTTGTTGATTCAGCTGAAAATCGGAAAAGGCTAGAATAAAAAAGCCTGAAACCAAAATGATAGTGGTTGAAATAATCGCCACACCTACGGTCGATAGCGTTTCTTCGATAGCCTCAAAGCGTGTTGCTGACTTTTCCCGTCTAGCACGCAGATACTTTGATAAAAAATGGACGGTATCGTCAACTACAATACCCAGCGTGCTGGCGGCAATGGCAGATGCTACCATGCCTACTTTGCCGACAATCAGGGCCCAAATGCCAAACATTAAAATAACCGGCAAACCATTAGCCAATATGCTAATCAGCGCTAATGGCAACGAGCGAAGCAATAGCAGCATAATCAGTCCGATAGACAATACGGCGATCACATTGCCGACCATCATAGATTCAACATTACGTTTAGAGATGTAAGAAAACATAACTGCTGTGCCAGTCGCTCTACTTGGTTCAGCTACCTGCCAATGTTGTTTTTGCCACTGGTGAGCGCGATCATTGAGATTTTGTAATTCAACTGATGAGATGGATTTTAAGATCGCAGTCATACGAGTTTCAGATTTATCAATGCTGATTCGATTTTGTAGGTCTAAGCCTCGTGGTAACGACAGTTCATACAATAATAAAAATTGCGCAGCTGCTTCAACGGTATCTGGAACCTGAAAAAAACTAACATCCTCATTATGCATATTACGATTTAAGCGCTTAATAATATCGCTATGGCTATAAACATGCTTTACCTCATCTTGTTCTCTCAGCCAATTCGCAAAGCGTTCAATGTTTTCTAGATACAGCGGTTGATTAATGCCGTCAGCTTCGCCACTGCTAAAGCTGTATTCAATAGTGTAAAGGCCACTTAGATTTTCAGTGGTGAAATCTGCATCACGCCTGAATTCAATGTCTGGGCTAAAGTATTTAATAAATTCGTCGTTAAGTTCGATATGTGTTGAGCTGTAAATTAAGCTTGCGCTAAGCAAGCCGCCAATGATTAAAATCGATTGGTGTTTACGACCAATCCAATCCGCTAAAGCAACAAGATAAGATCTATTTTCAGCTTTTGGTGTAGGTTGCTTGATCGGTAAAATGCTTAAAATGGCCGGTAAGAAGCTCAGCGATAATAACCACGCAAAGATAATGCCGATCGCGGTGATGTTGCCAAGATGCCAATACGGTGGTGCGTCGGAGAAATTCAGGGTAAGAAAACCAATGATAGTGGTGACGCTGGTTAGCGTAACAGGTACTAAGTTCACGCGTAAGCTTTCAATAATGGCCTGATGTTTATCGCCATTTTTCGCATAACTGGCTAGCATGCTAACTATGATATGAATACTGTCCGCAATCGCCAGAGTCATGATGATAGTGGGGGCTGAAACTGCAACTGGGCTTAGCGGTATACCTAAGCTGCCAGCCAGCCCCATGGCTGAAAGGCAGGAAAATAAAATAACCAAAAGCACGCTTACTGTAGACCAGAAGCTACGCAGTACGATAATGCTCATAATGATGAGTACCGCATACATTGCGGGAACTAAGCTTTTGAGATCGTTGATACTGGCTTCAGAGAAAGCATTATTGAGCATGATTACACCTGATAGCGCTAGCTTAAGTTCAGGGTGTCGCTGTTGAATTTGATCCGCCAGCTCTCGCATCGCATTGGCAACTTGCGGGTTTTCATCCAAGCTGAGTTCTGGAAGGTTGACTGTCACCGCAATTGCGGTCGTGCTGCCATTCGTCGAAATTAAGTTGCCCCGCAGTGTGTCTTCAGCAAGCGCAATATCCAGCTTTTGCTCAAGTTCCTCAGCGCTGAGCTGCTCGGCAAATTCAACCAGGTTTTCTACGATGAGGTCATCGTCTTCGCTAAAG
>JABSRR010000233.1 GCA_013215025.1 Pseudomonadales bacterium | reverse complement strand
GACTCAACTCTGGTTGTTGTGGCCACTGAATTTGGCCGGACCCCCAACATTAATCCGAACGCCGGACGTGATCACCTTCCAAAAGGTTTCACTTGCTTGTTGGCCGGTGCAGGAGTAAAGGCCGGTGAAACATACGGTAAAATGAGTCGCGATTGTAAAGACATAGTTGAAAACAAAGTGGACATAACCGATTTCAACTCAACAATCGCCTGGAGCCTTGGAGTTGATCCTGAGAAAGAAGTCATGTCCAGTTCAGGCAGACCATTTACAATTCACAATAAAAAAGGTAAAGTCCTTAAACAACTTTTTGTTTAAGTAAATTAAACCGCCGGGATCGCGGGCAGCCTGCCCGCAAAAAACAAACAGTTAATTTTCAAATGTTTACAACAGCTAAATTTTTTACCGGCGAGCCGAGGCTGTGTGAAAAACCTTGCCTTTTCCTTAATTTGTATTATGTTGTTAAGGTAAATATTAATATAGGAATTAAGAATTGAACTTTATTGAAGGAACCGATCGTCGCGAAGCAGAACTTCTTCCTGCTTGCTTAGATGATTATGTAGCAGTTGAGAGTCCAGTTCGCAAAATAGACAGTTTTGTTGAATCATTAGATCTTCATGATTGCGGCTTCAGATTTCCTAAGAGTAATACGCAAGGGAAAGGCCGCCCGGCATATCACCCAAAGTTTTTACTGAAGCTATTTATTTATGGTTATATGAATGGCCTTCGTTCGGGACGTAAGCTGGAAAAAGCCTGTAAAATAAATCTTGAAGTCATCTGGCTTATGCAAAAGCTGAAACCGGACTTTAAAACAATTTGTGACTTTCGCAAAAACAACAGCGACTCCTTTAAAAAGGTTGCCACACAGTATTCCCTTCACTGCTACCACCAGGGCTATATAGGAGGTGAACTTCTTGCAGTTGATGGCAGCCGTATTAAAGGCCAAAATGCACTGGATAAGAGCTGGAGCAAGAAAAAGGTCAATCGTTTGAAATTACATCTTGAAAAGGAAATTTCGAATTACCTTAAACTTCTGGAAGATGCAGATAATTGTCCGGTTCCTTCCGATGAAAAGCTTCACAATTATGCTAATACACAAATAGAAAACTTAGAATCCAGAATAGACGACCTAAAGCAAATTGAAGCGAAACTCGAAGAATCCGGCAGTGATCACCTTTCTCAGTCTGATGCAGATACAAGAATACTCAAAAAGAATGGTAACATAGTAGTTGGCTACAATGCCCAGACAGCCGTTGACAGTAGACATGGGCTAATCGTTTGTAGTGAAGCCACCAATAAGCAAAATGATTTCGGTCTACTTGCTCCAATGAGTATTCAAGCAAAAGAAATCCTTAGTCTTGATGAGACTGAAGTAACAGCAGATAAGGGCTATTACAGCAGCGAATGTTTGAAGCAATGCGACGAGAATAATATTATAACTCATATTCCCGAAATTATGATGTCGCCTTCAGAGAGGCAAGGACTATTTGGGAAAAGGCACTTTGAATTCAATGAAGAGAGAAATGTTTATATTTGCCCTGCAAATCAAGAATTGACCACTCCTGATACAGGTAAGAAGAAACAGTGGAATTACCGCAATAAAATAGCCTGTAAAAACTGCCCGATAAAAGAGAGATGTACTACGTCAAACTATAGAACCATTAAACGATCAGTAAATGATCCATACATTGAAAAAAACAGAGAACGTTTAAGTTATAATAAAGATATTCGAAGGCTACGAAAAGTAATAGTTGAACCTCCATTCTCATGGCTGAAGATGCATTCATTAGTTGGTGGATTCTTAACTAAAGGTTTTAAAATGGTCAATGCCGAACTGTCACTGGCACAATTAGCCTATAACATGAAACGAGTCGAAAAAATCGAAAGCCGGTATAGAAGGGGGCTTTTGTCCTATTTTTTTAAGGAAACAGCTCATAATCATGAAAATAGAGCTCAAATCGGGCTATTTAGAGCGGCTTGAAGCTTTTATTGATAAGATCAAAGATTTTACATAAGTATGAAAGGTAAGGTTTTATTTTTCACACAGCCTCACTTCGACTGAAGCTACTGAGACTCTTTCAAGAGGCAGGCGTACAGACTGGTAGGCGCTTTCTGTCAGCAGAGTCTCCCCTGCTTCTGCGACATCTTCACCAAGTTTGCATGTAGTGTTCATTTCATCGCCAAAAACACCTTCAACATCACAGCGGACGCCCCTGCCATATCCAATGCCAATACATGACTGGAAATGTTCATATTCATTCATCATGAATTTCTCAGAATCAAAATACTCATGTATAGCTTTAGCGCACTCAAGTGCACTTTCTACATCAGGAAATTCGGCAAACACATTATCTGCATGGAAGCGGTAATCTATCACATTTGAATCTGCAAAGATCTCAATACATTTCTGTCTGAGGTTTTTTACAAAATAAAGAAAGTAAAGGCTGCCTTTTTCGCGGGTAATTCTGGTGAACCCCGTTGAATCAAGAACAAATATGGCGCAAACTTCTCCAAATTCGGAGTCAAAAAGATCCATTTCTTGTTTAGTTATTTCGGTAATACACGAATAGTTTTGTATTTTGTTAAATAAATTGCCCTGCTTCACTGGGTACTCCGGTAAAAAATTCTAAAAAGTGCTTATCTAAATATTAACAATATTCAAGTTTTTGCACTATGGTTATTCTACAAATATTTATGAAGTTTTAAATATTGATGCAGTGTGGTAAAAAATAATGATTATTACTTACCTGATGACCCTAACGGAATCAGCTTAATAGTACGATCCAACTTCTGAAATTCATTAAAAAGATTAAAGCTTTGCATGCCTTCCGGCATTTCGAGAACTGACGGCATTATGGCAACATGCCTTTTGTCAGCCATCCTCCACACATACATATTGGGAACAGGGCCGCCCCACTTCTCAAAAGGTTCACCGAGGATTTTTTGAATTTCCTGTAAGTTCATTCCTTCTCTAAGGAAATATCTCAAGCTGTTATCTATCCTTTTTTCATAATGGATAGTTGAGATCTTAAACTTCTGGGGTTTTCCTGAACGATGATCGATAATTGAAGGGTGCTTTTCATTTAATAGTAGTTCTACTTTACCTCTCTCCATTTCATAAACATAATTGCCTGGAGCCTTTCGAGTAGCAACAGCATAGGACAGGTCTCGTGAGAATTTATTCCCGGGGTAGTCGAAGTTGAAATATTTCTTTTCTATATGTTCGCAGGAACAGATAA
>JABSRR010000232.1 GCA_013215025.1 Pseudomonadales bacterium | reverse complement strand
TTGCAGACGGTAAACAGGTAGTCTTTCTCTGTGAGGGTGACCCATTATTTTTCGGCTCGTTCACGTATTTATTAGATCGATTATCAGAGCGTTTTAACTGCAGTGTTGTGCCTGGTATTTCTTCAGTGCATGCAGCCTCAGCGGCACTGCAGCAGCCCTTAACGCTATTGAAAGAATCTTTGGCTGTGGTCAGCGGTCGTCATTCGCTTGAGCAACTTGAGTCAAGCCTGCGTCAGCATGATTCAGTGGTGATTATGAAAGCCGGTCGATCACGACAAAAAATACTCACCGCGCTTGCACGAAGCGAACGGACTCACGAGGCTAAATATCTGGCCTATATTGGTCGGGATGGTCAGGTGCTTGAAACCAATGTCGATCAACTTGACGGTGAAGCAGGGCCTTATTTCTCCTTGTTTGTGGTGACCCGTAACGAGCGAGATCGAAGCTAATGCGATCTGGCGCTACCCGCATTATTGCCTTAACCGATCTTGGGCTTGCCTTAGCGCAACGCATTCAGCAGCTGATGCCTGAAGCGAGCATTATGTTTAAGCCCAAGCCTTTTCAGGCCGAGGTGCAAGCTGCCTTTGCTGCCGGTGATAGTTTAATTATGATTTGTGCCAGCGGTATTGCGATGCGTACTCTAGCGCCAGTGTTAGCTGATAAGCATCAAGATCCGCCGGTAATATTGCTGGATGAGTTAGGTCAGTTTGTGATTCCGATCCTGTCGGGGCATGAAGGTGGTGCAAATGAATTGGCAAGACAGCTGGCTCAAGGGCTTGATTCGCAGCTGGTGTTAACAACTGCCAACAGCTATGTGAAACCGGTTTACACCTTGGGTTTAGGCTGTGAGCGCGGCTGTCCTGATACGGTGCTGGCTGAGCTTGCTATGCAGGCGCTTGCAAGCGCAGATTTGAGTATCAGCGATATTCACAGTCTCAACAGTATTGATCTTAAAGCGGATGAGCTAGGCATGCTCGCCCTAGCGCAGCATTGGCAGCTGCCTTTTGCAACCTATTCGGTTGACCAGCTTAGTCAGATGGAGCCATGGCTAAGCACACGATCAGACTATGTGTATAAAACTGTAGGGGTGTACGGTGTAGCCGAGTCGGCTGCCTTATTTGCTGCGCAGTCTCAGGCAAATAGTCTGCTGCCGTCAGTGGCGCAGCCGCCGCAATCGGCTGAGTTGATAGTCAAAAAAATTAAAAATCGTCAGGCAACCTGTGCCATAGCACGTGCTTATGGTTTGCCTAACGGCTAAATAGAGTGTTGATATGAAAAAATTATATGTGGTGGGTGCCGGACCAGGTGCGGCAGATTTAGTAACCCCGCGCGCTATCGCAGCGATAGCGGCCAGTTCAGATCTGGTTGCTTACGGTTTATATTTGCAGCTGCTGGGTGAGGTATGTGACGGAAAAACCCATCACGATTTACCGCTGGGCGAGGAGATAGAACGCGCCAAGCTTGCTCTCGATTTGGCAGCCAGCGGCAAGGTTACCGCCTTAGTCTCTAGTGGTGATATCGGTATTTATGCGATGGCCACCTTAGTCTTTGAATTACTGGATCAACAGCTTCAAGGAAAGCACCAATCAGCTGACTGGCTCGAGGTTGATATTGAGGTAGTGCCTGGTGTATCGGCGATGCAGGCTGGTGCTGCCAGTATTGGCGCAATGCTTGGACATGATTTTTGCACTATTTCACTGTCAGATTTATTAACTCCTTGGCAAACCATTGAAAAACGCTTACATGCCTGCGGCCAAGGGGATTTTGTTGTGTCTTTTTATAATCCTCGTTCAAAAAAGCGTGATTGGCAAATTAACACCGCTAGAGATATTTTGCTGCAATACCGGCCTGCCACAACGCCGGTATTGCTGGGGCGTCAGCTTAGCCGTGATGATGAGTCTATCACGATTACTACATTAGCAGAGTTAGACGCTAACGATGTCGATATGTTTACCTTGGTTTCGGTTGGTAATAGCGAGTCGAAACATATTCAGTATGCACAGCAGCAATGGGTATATACGCCACGCGGCTATGCAAAAAAATTATAGCTTAATCGGTTTTTACCCGAAGTAAGAGGAATGCTATGACGGTTTATTTTATTGGTGCTGGGCCAGGTGACCCAGAGTTGATTACAGTGAAGGGGCAGAATTTAATTAATCGCTGCCCCATGATTTTATATGCGGGCTCACTGGTGCCGCGTGAGATTTTCTCGCAAGTTGAGCACAGCGCAGAGCAGATTATCGATACAGCATCCTTAGATCTCGATCAAATCATGCAGCATATTCAAGCCGCCAACGATGCCGGTAAAGATGTCGCTCGCGTGCATTCTGGCGACCCCTCTCTTTATGGCGCTATTGGCGAGCAGATTCGTCGCCTAGATCAGCTTGGCATTGCATTCGAAATTATTCCTGGGGTGACAGCAGCCTGTGCGTCTGCAGCGTGGTTAGGCAAAGAGTTAACCTTATCGGGTGTGTCGCAAACCATTATTTTAACCCGCTATGAGGGTAAGACGCCGTTCCCTGAGCGAGAGCGTTTACCAGCGCTGGCAGCTAGCGGCGCGACTTTAGCCATTCACCTAGGTATTACTCGTATTCACAAGATTGTGGAAGAGCTTATCCCGCACTACGGTGCTGACTGCCCGGTCGCGGTTTGCTATCGCACATCATGGCCTGATCAAGATAAAGTGACGGGCACTTTAGAAAATATTGTTGCCAAAGTGCGCGAGAAAAAATTCACCCGCACCTCATTAATATTGGTAGGGCATGTACTGGCCACCGACGAATTTCGAGACTCTTATCTCTATGATGAAACCAAGGCGCATGTCTATCGGCCTAAGGTGAAAGGCAAAACTGCACGCACGGTTGAATCAAGCTTAGCGCACCCTACTCATAAGTAGTTTACAGCTAGGTAAGCAAATCAGCAGTACATATTAATCACTGTTCGAGGTAAGGCTGTGATTAAGAAACGGAAAGCGCTAACGAAGTTTTTCAATGATTGATAGAAAATTGGAATAATTAAAGCGTTATAAGGAAGAGGCTGAGGGAGATATATGTTGATCAAATATTACTCTGCCCTAAATTGGTCGATTATTAGAATATCAAATCAATCAATGACTCTGACCCTTTGAATAGAGAAGATCTGATGAAAAATATATTAGCGTTATTCTTGGTTATGATTTCGCCTCTAGTAAACAGTAGCGAGTCCGCGTTGCGTTATGAGAAATTTAATTTTAAGCCTAATTACAAAACTAAGTCCGATGACTTGAAGC
>JABSRR010000231.1 GCA_013215025.1 Pseudomonadales bacterium | reverse complement strand
TGTTGCTTACAGAGACTTGCTATTCCAATGAACAAGCAAGCGCATTCTTTGAGGAAAGGCTGGAGGATGTAGTTTTGCTTCAAATATTGGTATCCATAGCAATCGACGAAGATGATTATGGCGGCGACGCGCCAATGGCATCTGGTGACTACATACCTAGATATCCAGCTGACTCTCTGATGCAATACGAGACCCAGTTTTTGACTATCCTCGAATCTGAGTGGGCATCTGTAAGGCATGAAGATATAGCGTTGGCCTTAGCCAAAATTAATTCGAGTAAAGGTAAAGACTTAACTAAAAAGTGGCTTTCTGAATTAGGTGAAGGTCCTAGGTATGAAAAGTTTAAACAGGCATATGAGCAATATGCGAAGTGAATCACTTAACAAGTCAAAGCACGTTACCCCTGCTACGCAGGGGCGGACTGCCAACCGCTTCGCTGTTGTCAGCCCGTGTTGCGGGCGTTACAAGTATTAAGGAAATATGGAAGCTAAAACAAAAACCGCTCATATATTAATTGGTTCTAAACCAATTAACTTTTATGTATACAGCCTTCTACTTATAATCATTATCTTTATTTTTGGTAGCCTTTCTGCCTATTTTAAACAATATGGTCGTAGCACTGGCATTGAGACAATACTGGTAGGCATTTACAGTGCTGTCGCTCTTGTAGGCTGTTATTATTTACGCATTGTCTTTATTAGACACAATAAAAGTCTAAGAAAAAAAGCTCTACAAATAGAGTCTGACGATGAGGCAATCAAATTATTATTTGGCACATATGGCATGGGGATTTTAAGCCTTTCCATTTGTGCATTAACATTTTACATAACAATACAACCCTTACTGAAAAACTTGTAACAAGTTGCAGCACAACCACACGCAAGCGTGCTCGGACTGCCAATTGCTTGCACCTGTTACATGCCTGCGGCATTCTAATGCAAAAGCCGCAAACAATTTTCAGCCCGTGTTGGCGGCGTTACACTCAAATGGAAATAAGATAGACATGGAAGAAACATTAGCATCAACGTGTAGTTGCAATGAAGTACAAGTCACAATAAGTGAACAGCCATTTATAGAGTTTGTTTGCCACTGTAATGATTGCAAAAAATTTACACATCAAGACTCAGCTACAATTAGCTTTTTCAGTACACCATCAGTAAAAATAACTGGTCACACTAAAGACTATACCATTACTGCAAAATCAGGCAGTTTTGTTACTCGCAAAGCTTGTGCAAACTGTAATACACCATTAATAAATGCAACTAGCCGCTTTCCTCAGCTCATTGGTGTTTTATCAAATACTATTAAACCACCGTTTGTTAGTAATCCAGCAAGCCACGTATGGGTTTGCCAAAAATCACCTAATATTACAATTCCGAGTGATGTGCAGCAATACGAAGAGGGTTTGGTATAACAAGTTTATATTGCGTAAAAACTACTGCGACTTCAGCTAGGTTTTTTCCGCATTGATGGCCGTAGAGTGTACATATGAAATTCAGCAAGTATCACGCTTTGGGTAACGACTATATTGTTATTGATCCTAAAAATTTAGATCTATCTTTGTCAGACGATCATATTAAAGTGATTTGTGATCGTCACTTTGGTGTTGGCTCTGACGGTATCTTGTATGGGCCTGAAAATAGTGACAGCTGTGATTTCTCTCTTAGAATATTCAACCCAGACGCAAGCGAGGCAGAGAAAAGCGGTAATGGTCTACGAATTTTCTCAAGATACCTGTGGGATCAGTCTCTAGTTTCTAATAGTGAATTTACTATCCAAACAAAAGGTGGGACTGTTCATTCAACAGTCGGTGAGAGAGGGCTTTCTGTTTCTATCGGAATGGGAAAAGTACGTTTTACCCATGAAAAAACTGGGGATCCGGAACCTAGCCCTCAACTCATTAATGTCAAAGGCCATGAATTTACCTATTACTTAGCCAATGTTGGTAATCCACATTGTGTAATTTTACTTGATGAAATTAATTCATCGCTTGCTAAGGATTGCGGCAGTATTATTGAAAACGACTCTAGGTTTTCCAATCGAACTAATGTCCAATTTGTAAAGGTGATCGATAATTCATCAATTCAAATTGAAATTTGGGAACGGGGTGCAGGCTATACGCTTGCTTCAGGCTCTAGCAGTACCGCAGCTGCTTCTGTTGTGCATGCTCTTGGTTTATGTGGCTCTAACATAGATGTTTATATGCCTGGTGGAATAATTAACATTAAGTTAAGCAAACATTTCTATGCCACTATGACCGGAGCTGTTGGTAAAATTTGTGAAGGTGATATTTCTGCTGAGACATTGAGCAAAACCTAACAATTATTTTAAGATAAGCTCTTAATATTTGGCTTAATTTCGTCTGGTTTTTTATTGTAGCTAATATTTCTCGCCTCTTAACGAGGCGTTACTCTATCGGAGATCACATGAAGTCTAAACCACATTGGAACCCGATGGTGCCTGAGCTATTGGTCACCGATTACCAAAAATCATTAGAGTTTTACACAAACGTTCTTGGTTTTAATGTGCTTTACTCGCGAACTAAGCCTGATTTTTCGTATCTTGATCAAGGGGGGGCTCAGATCATGATCGAGCAATGGGAGGATAATAGCTGGACTACGGGGCCGTTAAATTATCCGCTCGGTCGGGGCATCAATTTTCAAATTGAATTAGCTGAAATTTCTTCTATCTACGAGAGGTTGCAAACATTAAGCTATCCATTATTTATGGATATTGAAGAAAACTGGTACCAGTGTGATGGCGTTGAAATTGGCCAAAAAGAATTCTTGGTACAAGACCCTGACGGTTACTTATTGCGGTTTTGTCAAACTCTTGGTGAACGCTAGCTTTCACATAACAATGCTAGGAAACTGTCTCTAGCAGGAGTCATTCGCCGCATCTCGTGGCGTTGTATTTTGAAAGGATTTTGAGACAATGACTTTAAATCTCAACGGAAAAGTATTCCGGTCAATTTCTAATACCGACAATGGAGAAGTTGGCTCTGATACCGTATTTTTTTATCACCAACAAGGTCGTCATGTTTGGGCTGAGTATTCTGGTGGCGCCGTCATAAAAGGACATCTGGTCGCTATTATGCAAGACAATGGTGTGTTACAAATGAACTATCATCATATTAACTCAAGCCATAAAATAATGCTGGGTGAGTGTGTCTCTACCCCGGTCATTAATAAAGACGGCAAGTTAATCTTTCAAGAGCAATGGCAGTGGCTCAATGGTGATAAGTCAGCAGGCTTTTCTGAAATCATTGAACAGTA
>JABSRR010000230.1 GCA_013215025.1 Pseudomonadales bacterium | reverse complement strand
CATCGCCGCTCACTAAAGGCGTTCAGTCAGCCCAGAAAACTCTTGAGCCTCTTAAGGACACTTTCGACCTGGCTGGAAATGTAACAGGCTTCCTTACTGGTATTGCCGACGCTAAGACAGCGGAGTTCAGAAAGCGTAAAGAGGATGAGATGGCAGAGAATCGACTAGCCATGCGAAGAAATCGCATGACCTCACAAGACTTCGCGGCACGTCGTGGCGCGGCTGCGGCTGATGCATCACGCATGGGCAGTGTACGCCCCTTCACTTCAATGTTAGAGAGCGCCAGCACACTAGGCGCATAGGAGATATAATGGCTATATTTGCCGATGTAGATAGGCGCATGGGAGCGCCGACCGAACTTGAAGGATTGTTTCGTGGCCTGTCGTCTTTCGCGGATCAGCCACGTCAACGCCGTGAGTCTGATCTTAGAGAAAAGTTGCTTGGCTCACAGGTTGAAGCGGCGGAGCTTGGCGTTGAGGCTAGGCGGTTGGACATGGAGAACCAGAGACTTCAGAAACAAGCCGCTTTCGATAGAGCTGGAAGGTTGATTGGAAGTAAGAATAAGCTTGTAAAGTCAATGGCTGGCAAGATGGATCAGAATGCATTAGCCAACTCTCCTAAGACAATGCAGAGAATAGAGGACTTAGGCGCTAGAGGAGATGGTGCTATTGCCGAGGTTCAAGAGCTAATGCAGGCGATGCCTGACGAAGGAACTACCAAAGGTCAGTACTTAAAGATGAATGATATCTTAAGGGATCTAAATAGCGGGAACGTTGCTACCGTTGAGGCCGCAATAGAGCGCTACGAGAAAGAGCTCGACGCAATGTCGAAGCCTCCTTCGCAGTCTCAGATGCAAGCACAGAAGGTCAAGCAAGTAAAGCAGACCAACCCAGCATTAGCTCCATTGCCAGACGAAAGGGCCGTTACCATTAATGACAACGTGAACACCGTAATCTCTAACATATCTAGCTCACACACATCTCCTGAGCAAATAGAGAGAATTGACGAGACCATACAAATGGCAAGGGAAGGCGATGAGGACGCTATAAAAAAGACATCTGAATTCCTTGGAGCAAAAAGCGAGGTTGAGTTACAAGCTGGCATTATATCTTTAGAGGACAAGCTTCAAAGAATAAAAGAAGAAAACAACGCAATAAGGACTTTTAATTTAGCATGGAGGGAGTCTGGTGCGTCTTCTAACCCTGCAATAGTTACGTCCATCGATGATGACGGTAATTCTAGGGTGGTAGGAAACATAATGGTTGTTGGTCAGGATGGTAGTGACACAGCCTCTATATCACCTCTGTACATGCCTGGTTCTGCAGCTGCGTTTCAAGATGGGAGTATAGTAGGTTACTTCGTAAAAGGAAATCTGATACCTTCAAACTCTAAGCAAGTAAATGATCTTGCCTTAAACTATTACTCAAGATTAGATACTACAATAGAGTCCCTGCGAGACCAGTCAAAAAGTATTAAGTCAAGGTATAGAGCAAGAGCAAGAGAGCTTGATGAGATAGGTCAGAGCGATAAGGCTGACTTTTTAAGACAAAAAATAAAGCAGATGGATGCTATAGGTATAAGCAGGTCAGCTATAGCTAGTAGGGCAGATGAGCTGTCAGAGAAAAAATTCAAGAGACGAGCTTCTGTTGCAGAGAGGAAATTTAAAGAGTCAAAATCTTTTCTTGACAAGCTTTCTGCCGCAATGGAAAGGACTGGGGTTTCTGCTTCCCAGGCAATTACCGACATTAAATCAGCCGTTGGATTTGAAGAAGATCCAAGTAAGTTAAAAAGGGCTGAGATAGCGAAGGCTCTTGATGACTTTGAAGTCGAATTAAACTCAATCTATTCTGTAAGGTAGTATGGCTGATTTAGGGATATTAAGAGAGGGTAGGGCTAAGTCTACTGTGATGTACGCACCAACGAATATTGGTGCGGAAGATCGGCAGGCTTTGCTGTTACAATCCGATGAAGTAGCTAAGCAAAATCCAGCAATAAGCAGGGCTCAAGAGTTAGCGAATGATCCAGAGATTATGGCTCAAGCACCATCTGGTAAACTGATCGATCAGCCTTCTGATATAGCACCTGGAGTTGAGGGCGATCTCGAGACTGTCATGGATCAGCTTCAGGGTAGCGTATTAGACGAGATAGCTCAGTCAGCAAGGCCGACAATACTGGGTCAGTTTGCCCCTGAACAGACAATCGCAGAGGAAAGAGCTGAACAGTTTTCCGCTCAAAGATCTATAGAAAGAGGTTCAGCTGTTGGTAATTTCGCCCTTGGAACGGCAACCGCAATAGCTGGAGACTTACCAGCTGAGATCGCTTTAGCCGTTTCTACTGGATTTACTGGCAATCTAGCAAAGAGGGGTGCATCAGCTCTACGCGCATCACAGCGATTTTCAGATACAGCTAAAGCATTGCGTGTTGCCGGGGCATCGAAGCTGGCCATTAACTATATGGATAACATGGCAGACGCGACATCAGCCCTGTCTCGCACGTTCATGTTTGGACCAGAGGGCCGCGTAGCTGACAACGCATTACGCAGATTCGCGGCAGAATCCGTTGGAGCTGGCATATCTGAGGCCGCAGCCTCTACCGCAGTTGGTGAAGATTCAGACGCTGTCGCACAACGTATACTAGGTGGTCTTGCCTTGGGCGGAGTTATGGCTGAGGGTATGTATCGCTTAGCTGGCGGTGTTAAGGCTGTAAGCGCTATGCTTGCTAAGAAGGGCTATTCTGAAGATGTTATCGCTAAGGTTGAGGAAGGTATCGCAGAGCAAGGCGATCACGTATCACCTCCAGTCTCTCGACAGATAGACCAGAAAGATGGCGTTGCAACTTCTCGCGGCGAAGAAATAGTAAACGGCGAGATGACCAAGGCTTTAGATCAAGGCAGGCCAGTAGACTTTATACACCCAGACGTTGGAGAAGTACGCATTATTCCTAGCACTGAAGATTTTGGAGCTGTACGCAATGCTGTACAAGCATCTGCCAGGGATTTTGGATTAGAAGTACACATGTTCAACCGTATTAATGCGGATACCCCAGAAGGATTCGCTATTGGCAACAAAGTCTTTATCGATGCAGCTGCCAACGACGCGGACTTCGAGCGCCTACTAGGCCATGAGCTGTTCCATACATGGGCCAATAAGACTGACTTGGCAAACAAGACTTCTGTTGTAAGCACCATGAAAGATATGATGGGGCGTGCTGGAAGAGATGTTGATGGCCTTGATAATAGAGTTGTTATAGAGGAGTTCTTTGCAGACGCAGCTGGAAGACGTGGACGC
>JABSRR010000229.1 GCA_013215025.1 Pseudomonadales bacterium | reverse complement strand
AGCTGGAACCGAGTCGCCAGTGCTATGCCGGATGTATACGCAAGGCTATACTCAGCAGTTGAAGAAGATAACAAACGGTTTATGCCGCAATAAAAAGAGATAAGCAATGATCATGAGCCCGTGGCAAACCCTTGTCGATCATGTTGAGAAGCATTTAGATTTTATTTACAAAGATATCGACTTGTCGATATCAACAGCCGAGCTGACTCAGTCAATCTTGGCGATTATGCGATTACAGCAGGTTGATACCGCGCCCGAGCAGTTTGTCAATTTATGGGATCAATCCGATGCCATTATGATCACCTATGGTGATAGCTTTTTATCCGATGATGAAAAGCCGTTAGATAATCTCAAACACTTCTTAGATGAGTACTGCGCCGGCGCAATCAATATGGTGCATATACTGCCGTTTTTTCCCTACAGCTCAGATGATGGTTTTTCGGTTATCGATTTCTCATCGGTGAATGAAAGTTTAGGCGACTGGACGCATATTCAAGCGATTGCTGAAGATTATCAACTCATGGCAGACTTAGTCATTAATCACTGTTCTTCGCGCGGCAAATGGTTTGATAACTTTCAAAAGCAAATTGACCCCGGCAAAGACTTTTTCTTCACCTGTGAACCGGGTGATGATATCAGCCAAGTAGTGCGTCCGCGCACCAATCGATTGCTGTTTCCGGTTGATACCAGTGCTGGCATTAAATATGTTTGGTGTACTTTCAGTCACGATCAGGTTGATTTAGATTTTCGTAATCCTGAGGTACTAAAAAAGTTTATTGAAATTATTCGCCTGTATTTAGATATGGGTGTGCGCATATTTCGTTTAGACGCGATTGCTTTTTTATGGAAAAAAGTAGGCAGTAAAAGTATTAACTTGCCCGAAACGCATGAAGTCGTACGTTTACTGCGAACGCTGATAGAATATGCCTGCAATGATGCGATTATCATCACCGAAACCAATATTCCTAACATTGAGAATATGTCGTATTTTGGTAATCAAAATGAAGCGCACTGGATTTATAATTTCTCATTGCCGCCGCTGTTGGTGAATACCTTGCTCACTGGCAATAGTCATCACCTTCGGCAATGGCTCATGTCAATGCCGTCAGCGATGGATGGTACAGCCTATTTTAATTTTATTGCCTCGCACGACGGTATCGGTTTACGCCCGCTTGAGGGCTTATTGTCTAACGATGAAGAGCAAGCATTAATCCAAACCTTGCAAGGCTTTGGCGGTAAGATTTCTTGGCGCGCCCTGAGCGAAAACGAGAGCAAGCCTTATGAAATTAATATTGCCCTGTATGATGCCTTAAAAGGTACCGTTGAAGGTGAAGATGCCTATAATTTTGAGCGATTCATTTGTGCACATTTAATTATGATGGGCCTGCAAGGCGTACCGGCATTTTATGTGCACAGCCTATTAGCCACCGGTAATGACTATCAGCGCTATTTTAATTCGGGCCATAATCGCTGCATCAACCGTCATCAGTGGCAATATAAAGATTTAAAGCCATTGTTAGATAATAAAGAAAATCAGCATCATCAAGTATTCTTCGCCTTAAAATCACTGATTCAATTACGTGCCCAGCAGCCGGCGTTTCATCCTAATGCCGATCAGCACGTACTGTATTTAGGTGACGATTATTTAAGCTTTAGTCGCAGCTGCCATGATAAAACGCAATTTATTTACTGTATCAGCAATATTACTGCGCATACTAAACAGCTTTCGGTTAACAGTATTAACTTAGAGCACGATACCCAATTTACCGACCTGATCAGCGGCATTAAACTCAGTGAAGAACAAGACGCATTGATACTGGCGCCATACCAAACTGTGTGGCTATCGAATTAAATTACCTAAGGCTCTTTGTTTAACGCCAACTGTTTAGCGTTAATAAGCCTCGCCACGATTGGCACACATATGATCGGGTAGACGCCCCAGTAATAATTAAAATGTGACATTTTGCTGAAGGCAATGAAAATAAGGTAGCTGATAAAACATACCGTCATCAGTTGCTCAAGGCTTCCACGACAGCGATAGGCATAGCGAAGAATAAACACAGCTGTGAGTATCGGCGCTAAATGATGAAACCAGGTTTGCATGCTGCTGGGTAAAAAGAACCATAAGCTGGTGCTGTCGCCGCCTACGTGGTGAGTGAGGTAATACAAAATCGTAGCGCTTATAAAGCCTTCGCTATCCCATACTATAAATGGTAGTAAACTGAGCCCGCTGCTGATGCTAAATCCGGCTATAAGGCGCAATCGTAAACTCAAGTTTGGTAGCCAAATAAACAGTGCTAGCAGCACCATCGGTGCCGGTAGCAACTTACTTGATTGCGCAAGCCCAAGTAATAGCCCTGCCAGAAACCACCGCTGCATTTGTCCAGCATAAAAACAGGCTAAGATAAAACTGCTGAGTAAGATATCGGTAATGCCCAGATAGTAAATATTGACCAAATAGGCGGGGGTTAAAAATAACACAATCACGCTTAACTTTTTGATTATCTGCTGCTCGGTATCAGCTGGGGTAAATTGTTTAACCATTGCAATAATCAGATACAGATTGAGCCCCGAAAGTAGAAGATTGCTGAGACGAATCGCGGTGTAGTTTTCAAGCAGTGCGCTAAGCGGTAAATAGCTCAGCAGCATGGTGGGAAAATACGGGTAGCCAAACGAATAGCGTTGGCCAAACATCAACACTTCGCCGTTGCTACTCTCAATGCCCGGACCCTTGCTGAAACTATCTACCCACAATTGTGAGCGGTGTGTGTATGGGTTATCGCCGCGTAAAAAATGACCAATGGCGGCATCGGTATTGGCGGCGATATCCATAATCCAGTCTGGCTGAAAGCTGAGGCTAAAAATCAGTATAATCAGCCACTGTGCAGCCGTTATGATTGTCAGCCTCGATACACTTGTTGCGCTAATCAAGCGCATTGGCTGTGCTTGCAGTAAATAGCGATAACAAAGCCAGATACTGATGATTAAAAAGCTAAAAATGACGATGCCTTGCAGCCAGAAAAAAACGGAAACGAGGTTAACTAATACAAGCCAGAGAGTAAGAAACGGTATTTTTTTTATCATCAGCCTACTATAGCGTCTATTGCTGCGAGTGAGAATGCTTATTGCGCACAGCACCGCAAAACAATGGCAGGGCTGTATCAAACACGCCGTTAGTCTTTGCTATGATTCATTATCGATACTACTTTAGCCCCAATTTTTTCTTAAACAAAGCTGAGGCTAAGCTTGAAGGAAGGACTGAGGAAACGGCTAAGGACAAAGCTAAGGACAAAG
>JABSRR010000228.1 GCA_013215025.1 Pseudomonadales bacterium | reverse complement strand
GGTTGGGCTTTGGAGAGTTTCGACGCCATTGGTCAATTAAGAGAACAATATGTCTATACCCTTGATCCAGATAAAATAAAAAACGCTAAAGGTATGAAAATTGATACATCAGGCAAAATTCATACCGGTGAAACCTACAAGAATATCGTCGACTTCAAAAAAGTGCTGTTGCAAAAGAAAGATGATTTTACCCGTTGCTTAATTAAGAAATTGATGACCTATGCTTCTGGCAGAACAATGGAAGCTTTAGATAATGAAGAAATCAATCGAATTCTTAGCGAAGTGAAACCAAAAGGTTCGAGGCTTCAGGATATAATGCTGGAAATTGTCACCAGCAAAATATTTTTGACTAAGTAGCAGTGTTTCAGATTCACCAGTTTTGAATGAGTATTCACTTTACTCGATGGGAGACCACTAAGACAATATCACAAGAGTGTCTCTTGCAGACTTTTGTTGCCGTATAGATATCTGATATAAGTTTCTTTAGGTCAATATTTTAAGAATTTTTGAATATGCAGAATACTCGAAAATTGGGCATTGCTAAGCGGCCAACTCTTTGGGGAGAGGAATTAGAGAAATGAATAAAAGATTTACCTTACTTGAGCGTGTGCCCAGACTAATGCGTCAGGAGCTAGCCGGGTGAAATGTCCCGGTCATACCAATTTCCCATTTCGGGTATGTAGCCAGTCTACCGGATTTAGCAGTAATGTTTATCTTCGAAGCGTAGAGACAAAGTCACGAGCAGGGAAAGCTCTTTCTGAGCGGACTCGTAGTCAATCAGAGTGGCGAGGCAACGATTCAGGCCGTAGGCAAACGAACGACCGTAAGCATCGTAAAGGTAAACCGTCAGTTTCTATTGTTGACAGAGACGGGTATTTTCGCTTTAGACGATCCTGTGTTCGATGGGAGAAGTCTGTAAATATCGAGGAAGAAAGTGGGAACGTGCACTCGATATGGCGACGGTGTAAAAGGCGGCGGCATGAATCAACAGTTTTTGACAGCAACTGGGGAGATCCTGTTTCATTCCAAAATATCATTGGGCCTAAGATTTTGAATCGCTTGAGCCGTTTAATCAAGCTTGTAGATCACATATCATATCCGCATGTGTCTGCAGAGGAAAGCGGATATGTGAGGATAAGTTCAGCTATAAGGCGTAAGGTTGAAAGGCTGGGTGATGTGATTCAGGAAGTCGGAGATGGTCATAGTAGTGTTGACGGTGAAGACAACATAACTTCACTTGAGCGAAGGGCCATTAGCCTGACGGTGCCATGTATTGAAGAGAAAAGGCTTTGGTGATTGTCTATGACTAAAGAACACCAAATCTGTAAGGTCAAATCTTTTCAAGACAGGCTATGCCTTGCTTCCAAGGCAAATTCATCGAGAACCTTCGGGATCTTGTATGATAAAATCTATCGTAAAGAAATCATTTTCGAAGCGTGGAAACGCGTAAAGAAGAACCGTGGCAGTTGCGGAGTGGATAAAGTTCATATTCGTACAGTGGTTGAGGATATTGGCGTTGATGCTTTTCTTGAAGAAATTCGACAATGTTTGATGAATGAAGAGTATACGGCTTCAGTCATTAAGCGCGTCTTTATTCCTAAAGATAACGGCGATAAACGTCCACTGGGAATTCCGACTCTGAAAGATCGAGTTATTCAGATGGCGGTGAAGTTAGTAATTGAACCGATATTTGAAGCCGACTTTGCTGATTGCTCGTACGGCTTCCGTCCAAAACGAAGCAATCAACAAGCGGCAGGAGAAGTCCACAAACTTGTGAACTACAACAAGTGGGTCGTCGATGTAGACTTGAAGTCTTATTTCGACACTATCGCGCATGACCAACTGATGAACTATGTACGTCAGAGAATTAGAGACCGACGTCTTCTTGCTCTGATTTATCAATGGTTGAAAGCAGGTATACTTGAAGAAGGCAAAATTCGCCGGCCGGAAAGCGGCACTCCTCAGGGAGGCGTCTTAAGTCCTTTATTAAGCAATATCTACTTACACGAGATCGATAAGCTCTGGTGCAATAACCAATCAGTTCGCCTCATAAGATATGCTGATGACGCAGTATTTCTATGTCGCAGTGAAGCTCAGGCGAATTGGGTGCTTGCTAAACTCAAAGAACAGTTGTCGGCTCTATCGCTGACTCTTAACGAAGAGAAGACCAAAGTCTGTCATGTCCGTGAAGGTTTTAACTTCCTTGGTTTTACCTACAAAGAAGCTTATTCATACAGCTCTTTAAAGCCGGTACGGATTAAATTTCCAAATCCGAAAAGAGTGGTGGGGATGCAGAGGAAAATCAAAGAGGCAGTCAAAGAATTCCCTTTAGGTGTTCACCTGACTGAAGTCATCAAAACCGTTAACCGGAAACTTTCCGGTTGGGCCCAGTATTTCAAAGTTGGCAACAGCTACGATGCAGCCTTAAAACTTTCTAACTTTGCATGTCAGCAATTGCGACTCTTCTGGAGAAGACGAAAGCAGTGTAAGGACATCAAAGGAACCAGAAAATGGCCGAATGATTACTTTTATAATAAAGGATTAAATTATGTTCCTAATTTACTTAGATAGATGCCGAATGAAGCGGGAAGAATGTCAGGTGGAAAGCCGTGTGAGGGAAAACTTCATGCACGGTTTGGTCGGTGAGGTAAAGCTGATCCGTAGGAGAAGCTTCACTTTAATCGAACTACTTGTTGTCATAGCCATAATCGGTATTTTAACTTCCATACTGCTGCCATAACTTTATACGGACATTCTTTTGAGTTTTGGACGCATCTACAAGAGAGTCAGGATCTTACGGTTGATATGAGTGGGAAAATGTAGCCAGTGATATTGTAATTAAAAATCCATGAATTAACTTGAATTATGCTATCTTTATGCTTAATTAAATCCTGTATTTCAATTTAGAGTGTAGCCAGTATGTATCTCGAGAGTATTAAATCTAAGCGCAACGGAAAAACTTACATAACCCATCTCGTGCGTGAAAGCTTTCGAGAAAATGGCAAGATCAAACACCGTACAATCAGCAATGTATCCAAACTCCCTCCTGCACACCTTCAGGCACTAAAAAAGAGTCTGAAGGGCATCCAAGGCGATTTTGATATGGCGGACTTACAGCATGGCCGCAGTTACGAATTTGGCGCCAGTTATGCCTTTATGGAACTGGCCAAAGACCTAAATCTCAATACAATGCTCTTCTCAAAAAGGACTCAGTGGCGTGATGACGTCCTCGCTATGATCGTGGGCCGACTGGTCTACCAGGGAAGTAAGCTAAGCCTAGCTAATATGTATAAAGACACAGCTCTA
>JABSRR010000227.1 GCA_013215025.1 Pseudomonadales bacterium | reverse complement strand
TAACCGGCGGTGTAGGCGGTGCCAAGCTGGCACTGGGGCTGTATCAGCTGATGCAGCAAGGCGATCAAATCACTGACTTAAGCATCATTGTCAATACCGCCGACGACTTTGTGCATTTAGGGCTGCACATCAGCCCCGACTTAGATACTTTGATGTATACCCTGTCGGGTAGGGCGAATGCAAAGCAAGGCTGGGGCCTCGCCGATGAAAGTTGGCAGGTGCATCAGGCCCTAGCGGCGGTGAATGCGCCTACTTGGTTTCAACTAGGCGATAAAGACTTAGCCACCCATTTAGCGCGCACCCATGCCTTACAGCAGGGGCAGTCACTCAGTGAGGTTACTGCGGCGCTGTTTCACCAGTTTGGGGTAGAAGGGCTGACGGTGTTGCCCATGTGCGATCAGCCGGTATCGACCTATGTCACCTTGGCTTCAGCAGCTGATACGACTGAGGCTGTCAGTGTTAAAGATGCATCAGCCAGTAGCAATCACGATAGTGCTAAGAGCGAAAAATTGAGTTTTCAGCACTACTTTGTTGCCCAGCAATGCCAGCCAATAATCAATGGCTACGGCTTTGATGGCATCGAGCAAGCCTCAGTATCTGAGGCGACTGCGGCAGCAATTCAGCAGGCCGACGCCGTGCTGATTTGCCCGTCTAATCCCTTTGTCAGTATTGCGCCTATTCTTGCCGTGCCGGGCATGTCTGAGGCCTTGCAAGCACATCGCGCAAAATTAAAGCCAGTGCTTGCTGTGTCGCCGATTATCAACGGTGCGGCGGTGAAAGGCCCAACTGCGAAAATGATGGCCGAGCTATCACTGGCGGTGAATAATCAAAGCATTGCGACATTTTATCAGTCATTGATCAGTCATCTAGTGATCGACGTCAGTGATCAAGCTGATGCTGCAGCTTTAGCATCGGCGCAGCATCAGCTGCAGCTTGAGATTCTGCCCACGCTGATGCGCAGCGATGCCGATAAACAGCAATTAGCTAAAGCTATTATAACGCTGCTACAGGGTTTTTTATCAGCGCAGCAAGCGTCACCCGCTAAGCGTCAATGATTGTTGTTATCCCCTATAAGGGCCAACCTGAGCAAACCGCGATCGCAAAAGGTCGCTTAGCCGCGTTGCTAAGCCCTGAGCAACGGCAGATGCTGGCCGAGGCGATGTTTGTCAGCGTGTTCAAGGCCTGGCTAGATTTTGACGCGGCAAACCCCAATCAGCTGCAGCAGCTTGTAGTTGTGTCGAAAGATCGCAACTGCCTCGCGCCGCTGCAAGGCTATATGCAGCATTACGCCGCACAGTCACAGGACAAGCAGAGAGAAAATTTAAAGCCGAAAAACAAGAACAAGCTACAGGCAAAACACAAGACAAAACAAGCCTCAATATCTCGCAACAGCCAAGGCTATTGCTCGTTTACATTGAGCCATTTTGCCGAGCCCGATAGCTGCAGCGACTTAAATGCTGCCTTGGAGGCCGCGCTGCAGTCTCTTGAGGCGCAAAACCGCAGCGCAGCCGCAGATCAAACTAGCTCGGCAAGCAGTTTGCCGTCGCAATGCTTGATTATGCATGCCGATCTGCCTTTGACCGAGGCTGCCGATATTGCCAGCATTATGCAAGATGCAGCCGGTCAGTCAGGCCGCCAAGCAATTCATTTAGTGCAAGATAAGTCGCGCACCGGCACCAATGCCTTAGTCTTGCCATTGCCATCGCCAATACCGCTGTGCTTTGGCGAAAATAGCGCATCCAAACATTTACAGCAGGCCATGTTGCTGGCTGAGCAAGGTATTAAGCTGCATATCGTACAACAGCGACAGCTGGCGTTTGATTTAGATGAAGCAGATGATTTGATGACGCTTTTGGCGTATCATAAGGCGCAATATTTTTCAGCCCAGCACCCATTAACAGCCTGTCTTGATAGCTTACAAGCGGCCCTTGATGTAGCTAATAAATAACGCGGTATATGGCAACAAACAAGCCCGGCAATTCTGATCATCACACGCTTAATGCGAAGCCTTGTCATTCAGAGGCCAGTCACCCTTCGCCTGAACGCTCGCCCTCAGCTAATGATGTCGCCAGCGCTTTAGACAAAATTGCGGCCTTAAACGCCAGCGAGTTTGCAGTGCCCGATGCGGCTGCCTTTGCCTTTCATCTATCGGATGCCGAGGCGCTAAGTTTAGCCACCATCACGCTTGATTCGGCTGATAGCGCTAACAGCCATGATGGTGAAAACCGAAGGGATGCTAATGTCGCAGAGGCTGTAAGCAGCTTGTCGGCCGATAGCTTGCTCGCCGCGGCGACGCGTTTACGCGACGCAGGCTTTGATAATGTGATCAGTTTCTCCAAAAAAGCGTTTTTTCCGCTCACTCAGCTTTGTCGTGATGTTTGCCATTACTGCACCTTTGCGCAAACGCCTAAGTTTATCGACGCACCTTTTATGAGCGCCGATGCCGTGCTCGCGCAAGCCAAGGCCGCTGCCAAGCTTGGCTGTAAAGAAGCGCTATTTACCCTGGGTGAAAAGCCTGAACTGCGCTACAGCACCGCGCAGCAAGCCTTAGACGAGATGGGCTTTAGCAGCACACTCGACTATGTGGCTGATATGGCCGAGCGCCTGTATGCTGAAAGCGGCATTCTGCCCCATATCAATGCCGGCACCATGAGCCGTGAAGAGCTATTGCGGTTAAAGTCTGTGTCGGCCTCCATGGGGCTGATGCTCGAATCCAGTGCCGAACGGCTGTGCCAAAAAGGCATGCCACACTATGGCTCGCCCGACAAACAGCCCGCCGCCCGGCTAGCCACCTTACGCCTAGCTGGCGAGCTGGATATTCCCTTTACTACCGGTATTTTAATTGGCATTGGCGAAACACGGGCTGAGCGCATTCAGTCACTGTTAGATATTCGCCAAATTCAGCAACAATATGGCCATATTCAAGAAATTATCGTGCAAAACTTCCGTGCCAAGCCCGATACTAAAATGGCGCAGGCGCCCGAGCCCGATCTCGCCGAGCTGCTGTGGACGCTGGCGGTAACGCGCCTGATTTTTGGTGCGCAGATGTCGATTCAAGTGCCGCCGAATTTAAGCCCTGGTGTCTTGCCGCAGCTAATCTCGGCCGGTATTAACGACTGGGGCGGCGTGTCGCCGATAACGCCCGATTTTGTCAACCCTGAGGCGCCGTGGCCACATTTAGATGATTTACGTCACGCCACCGAGCAGGCGGGCATGCAGCTGCGCGAGCGTTTAACGATTTATCCGCCATTTTTCAGTGATCAGGCAGCAAGAGCGCGTTACCTTGATAGCCGCTTTCATGCAAGCGTTCTGCA
>JABSRR010000226.1 GCA_013215025.1 Pseudomonadales bacterium | reverse complement strand
GGCCGCAGTCGTCGGCATCTTTTTCAAAGCAGGTGCAAGAGTTTGACAGCGTACGCGAGTTTTTTACCTCGGCCACCATTGTCTCGGCAGTAGACCTGCCGTTCACATTAATATTCTTAGCCTTAATTAGCTATCTGGGCGGCTGGATGGTGCTGATCCCCATTGCCTTGATGCTGTTTTTATTGCTCTCTTCTTGGTTTATTAAGGGTAAGCTCAGCGAAGCTATTGACGAATCGTCAAAGCTGGCTACCCAGCGCCAAGCACATCTGTTAGAAAATCTAAATCTGCTGCAGCAAATCAAACACCACAATGCCGAAGCTAAATCGCAGCGGCAGTGGGAAGCCATTATTAATAATATGGCCGAGTGGCAGGTACGCTCAAAATTTTTATCCAACAGCATGAGCCATATTTTGATGAGCGTGCAGCAGCTGTCATCGGTGCTGCTGGTGATTGCTGGCGTATATCAAATATTTGCCGGCAATTTATCCATGGGTGGGCTTATTGCGATTGTGATGATTAGCGGTCGTGCGGCAAACAGTATTAACCAATTAACCATGTTGATCTTACGCTACCATCAGTGCAAGTCGGCCATTACCAGTTTAGAGTCTACCATGGCGCTGCCGCAGGAAGACAATCAAAAAGCCCAGCTCAGCGGCGAGTTTGAGGGGCGAGTGCAGATTCAAGGTCTATGCTTTCAATACCCCGATACAGAACAAAAGGTATTAGACGGGATTAGCCTTAGCATTAAAGCCGGTGAAAAAGTGGCATTGGTGGGCGCGGCGGGCTCCGGTAAGTCAACCTTGCTGGCGCTATTGGCAAGACAGTATCAAGTGGCGCAGGGGCAGCTGCAATACGATCAAATTGATGCTGCCATGTGGCCGGTGGCACGGCTGCGCAAGCGCATTGGCTTTATGCCACAAATGCCCTTACTGCACTTTGGCAGCATTATCGATAATATTGTCATGGGTCTAAACGAGGTTAGCAAAGAGCAGCTTAGTGACGCTATTTATGCCTCAGGTGTAGTGACCTTTATTCAGCAGCTGCCGAAGGGTTTAGAAACCCAAGTGGGCGAGCTAGGGCGTAACTTATCAGGCGGGCAACGGCAGGCGATTCTATTGGCGCGTACGCTGATTAATCAACCTACTATGCTGGTGTTAGATGAGCCAACCAGCTTTATGGATCAACGCATGAAGCAGCATGTGATAAAACAGCTGCAGCAGCTCAAGGCAACGATCGTGATTGCCTCGCATGACCCTGCGTTATTGTCGATCTGTGCGGTGCACTATCCACTGCAGCAGGGCAAGCTGCTGGATAAGGTGGTGAACAACACAGCCGCCCGCCGCGCCACGGTGACGATTAAAGATCAAGACGGCAAGGTGGTAAAGCCTGGGCAGTCGATTGATATTAAGGCAGGGCGTGATGAGTAATGTTTTAGCGCTGCAGCATGTGCAGCAGGCCTATCGTGCGCGCAAAATTATCTGGTTATTATCGGCGCTGTTTTTAGCGATTATCATCTGGGCCAGTCTGGCCACGCTAGATCAAGTGGTTGTGGCCGAGGGTAAGGTAGTACCGTCGCAATCGGTGCAGCAAATTCAGTCTTTAGAGGGCGGTATTATTAGCAGCTTTAATGTGCAGCTGGGAGAGACCGTCACAGCAGGGCAGTTACTATTATCCTTAGATAACACACGATTCAACTCGGCATTCGAAGAAACCGAGCAGTCGATGACCACGCTTAAACAGCGCCAGCAAACCCTGAGCGATTTATTGCAAAGCGTATTGCTCACGCCTGAGGCCGATCGCTGGCAGCAGGTGATTACGGTGACTATGCTGCAAAGCGGCGCGGTTAGCGATGCCTATTTAGGCACCATGCGCCAGCTCAATAATCAGCTGTCTACCGCGGCTGAAAACATTTATCAGCAGCAACAGCGTCTTGCCGAAGCCAATAGCAACTCGGCGTCTCTCACGGCCAGTAAGCAGTCTTTGGATGAAGAAACCGCACTGATAACTGCAATGGTGGATGAGGGCGTGGTTGCCGAGGTTGAGCGACTGCAGCTAGAGCGTCAGCAAATTGAGCTGCAAGGTCAAATTGATGCCTCGCTGCTCATTCAGCAGCAACTGTCGGCCGCGGTCGAGCAAGCCGTGCGAGAACGGCTAGACATTGCGCTCACTTTTCGCGCTCAGCAGCAACAAGAGCTGGATCAGGTTGAAGCCGAGCTAGCGCGTCTGAGTAAAAATCAGCTGGCGGTGGCCGACGCCTTAAAGCGCACCGAAATGCGCTCGCCGGTCAACGGCATTGTTAAGGATATTTATATTCGCTCCTTGCAGGGCGTGGTGCAGCCGGGTGAGGCGATATTAGATATTGTGCCGCTGGATGATAATTTGCTGGTCGAAGCTTCGGTGAAGCCACAAGATATTGCCTATTTGAGCCTAGGGCTTGAGGCAATGGTGAAGTTTACCGCCTTTGATTTTGTGATTTATGGCGGCTTACCGGGCGAATTGATTCATATAAGCCCTGATGCGCTGCAGCAAGAAGATGGCTCTACCTTTTATAAGGTATTAATTAAAACCAATGATACGCAGTTTGGCGATCGCCCGCTGATACCTGGTATGCAGGCCAGTGTCGATATTTTGACCGGCCGCAAAACTGTTCTATCGTACTGGCTAAAACCCTTTTTGCGCGCTCGCGCTACCGCGCTGCGTGAGCATTAAGTGATAACGGCCTGTATTGGCTATAGCTTTTCGTGTTAATAAGCAGAGAGCTTATAGTCAGTTACGATTGACCGAACCAGCAGAAAGGCCGATAATTAAGCCATCAGAACGTTGCGCTACGTATTTTCTAACTTAGCGCAGAGATTTTCTGTTTTTTTGCGAGGCGACCAATGAGTGAGCAAAGGCGCATACAAAAGTATGTGACTGCGCGAGCGAAGCAGGGTAACGAAGCTAACGTAGAAAAGTAGAAAAGATCAAGCTACGGGGTCGATTAGGATTCGACGTGGGTATCAAAGTTTTCTGGTGCATGCCGTGATGACAGCCAATCACGTAAATCCAAAGCTGTATTGTTATAGTTGCAAACGACGATAACTACGCTTTAGCGGCTTAAGCCCGCTAACGATCGGTAATAAGGTTCCAGCCCCGCGCTACTGATTGTCACTTAGAACTGGATCGCAGCAAAGCATGTTTGGGGTGGCGCTGTTAAACTTTTACCAAACTCGGTGTTAACGTCCTGCCTATCGGGCTGCTAACACTTAAATTAATTGATAGATCTAAGCATGTAGAGCCGTTAATGGCGAACTGACGGACGGGGGTTCAAATCCCCCCGACTCCACCAAATAAAAAAAGGCTGCCCTTTGGGGTGGCCTTTTTTGTGGCTGATCAATAAACGGAGTAAAGTAATCGGTGAAAAGTCATCC
>JABSRR010000225.1 GCA_013215025.1 Pseudomonadales bacterium | reverse complement strand
AAACCCAAGGCTCAGCGCCTGAAGCGAGTATTCGCCATCGATATTGAGACCTGCCCGGATTGCGGGGGCAAGCTGCGGGTCATTGCTTGTGTCGAGGAGCCTGCCCTAATCGCGAAGATTCTGGGGCATATTCGGGCCCGAGATGAGTTGGGTGGTGTGGAGGCCAGGACGCCGCCAGTAGACCGGGCGAAAGGATTCAAATTGAATGAATGGATCTTAGTGTCCAGGGGTGATTGCACGCCGGTGCTCTGGAACGGCACAGTTTTGGGAGTTTTGGTGCGCTCGAAGGGCTTGCGAAGCGATCATTTTCGTACGTTCCGCAATTGGAAACGGACTCATTGAGGTCGGTTCCGGCGAGTCACTATCGGGCCGATAAGCTGAAAAGGTGGTTGATAGTGCCTATCCGCCCCTGTAATACAATCATGCCATGGATGAAGCTGCTTCCATAGACATTGGTTGGCGATCAGCCCTTTTGATGGCTGTCTGCATGCCGGTGTTGTTGTCTGCCTTGATATTGCTGTGGCAAAAGACTGAGGCCAAGGCAGCCCGCTATCTCAGCCTGTTCCTAATGGCAGCCGTGATTGTGGTGATCCCTCAAATCATTGGATTTGCTGGCTTTTATTCAGTCTACCCTGGACTGACGTTTGCCCCTTTTAGTGTCGAGATGTTTTTGGGCCCATTGCTGCTGTTACACGTTCACCACTTGATGTACCAGGCACCGCCAAAACACCTCAAATGGCTGTTCATACCCGGTGTCGTTCAAGTTGTTTATTACCTGTGGGCCTTCACCATGTTGGGTGATTACAAAAACAAATGGGCTTATAACAACGCCTTCCATGAGCCCTATGTGATGCCGGTTGAAGTGGTGATTGGTGTGGGTCTGTTTGTGTATTGCTGGGCCAAAACTTATTTGCTCAGCCGAGACTATGAAAAGTACTTGGAAAACAACCAATCTGTGGCCAGTGAATTCAAACCGGTTTGGGTGTATCAACTGTTGATCGCTTCATTGGTGCTCCTGGTGTTCTTCATCGCGGTGCAAGTAGTCCCCGTATTCATCACTGACATGTCTTATGTGGAAGAGTATCCATTGGTGGTGTTGATGATGGCTATCTTGGCGTGGGTGGGCATAGATGCGATCAGGAAACTACAGTATCGGTTTCCCAAAATTGAATCTGCAGGCCATGCCGCTGAAGCGGCCAATGCCTGGCAACAAAAAGACTGGATTGATGAAGCCGCTGAATTGGAACGACAAATGGCCATTGAACAATGGTATCTAGAACCTCGGCTGTCTTTGCGGCAGTTGGCCCAACACCTAGGCAGCAACGAATCTTATGTGTCTCGCACCATCAATCAAGGCATCGGGCTGTCCTTCAATCAATACATCAATCAATGGCGGATCAAACACGCCAAAACACAGTTGGAACAACCGCATCAATCGGTGTTAAACCTGGCCTTGGAATCCGGCTTCAATTCCAAAGCCACCTTCAACCGCGTGTTCAAAAAACAGGTCGGTCTTACACCCAGTCAATATCGAAATAAGTTTAACAACCACTGAAAAGCGCTGAGCAGCTTCACCCGCCGAGCCGCTTGGTGAGCTTTGCGAATGAGAGGCGAAGAGCGCGAAGAACACAGTCATGTTCGCTGTGTTCCTTTCACTTTTGTCTCGTACAAAGTGAAAGAGGCCCCAGGCACATTCCTTGTAACGTCTCAAATCCAGTAAAACAGGTCTCAATTCATGGCTTAGGACGATCACAGGCCTGAAATGGATAGCGTGGAGGTATCCAAAACATGAGACCTCGATATGAAACCAGCAATCACCCTGTTCTTACTAACATTACTGCCATTACTGCCATTCAATGGCTTCGCTAATCACCCCAGAGACCAATGGCTCAGCACGGACCAAATCATTGCTGATACCCAACTGGCTCAAGAAACTTATGAACGCATCCATCCTGGCTATGACCGCTATACAGATGCGCAAACATTGAACACCGCTTGGGACCAAATCATCCAACAAGCAAAAACCAACAAGGGCATGCGCTTGGGGGACTATTACCTGAAACTGAGTGAAACATTGGCTTTGATGCGCTGTGACCACACCAAAGCAGAATTGCCCAAGGCACTGGCCGATGCGCGTGGCACCACGCCTGTTTACTTGCCGTTTCGGTGGCAAATGATCGAAAACGAAGTGGTGGTGCTTCGCGCCACTGCTGACTCCGGACTTAAATTGGGTGATGTCATCACCCACATCGATGGTCAAGCCATTGGCGATCGCATAGATCAGTTGTACCGGTATGTGCCAACCGACGGCTTCACCGACCACAGCAAAATCAATGCCATTGCTTCGTCCTCAGAACATCGTGGCGGCGCGCTGGATCATTTTGGGGCGATGTTGTGGCCCCACTCCAGTCAGGTGAATATTCACTATTTGGACCAGCAGGGTCAAAGCCAGGAAAAGTCCATGGCTAGGATAAATTACAGCGCGTGGAAAAAGCTCGGTGGTTCCCAGCGCCGAAATTTCATCGATGCAGTTGAATTCAAACAGGTGGATGATCGGACTGGTTATTTGAAAATTGACACTTTCGTGAATTACCGCATCCCCATCAAACCCGACAAGCTGTTCGATCCCATCTTCAAACAACTACAACAAAACCCAAGCCAACGGTTGATTTTGGATTTGCGGGAAAACGGCGGTGGCTCTAGTGAACCACGGCAACGCCTGCTGGCACACTTGATGCCAAACAAGTTTCGTCCGGTCAAAGACGTGCGCATCAAGACCCTCAATTTAGATGGTCTGAGAGAACATTTATTCACTTGGGAAAAATCCGCCTTGAAGCCCAAGGCGAGTAAATTCAACCAAAACGATGATGGCAGCTACAGCTTCAAACCCCATGTTTTGAAAGCGACCCAATGGATCAAACCAGACAAACGGGCGTTTACTGGCCAATTAATTGTATTGACCAGTCGCAACAATTCTTCTGGCAGCACTAACCTATTGGCGGTGTTAACTGGTCGACCCAACACGACTTTCGTTGGTGAACCCACTGGTGGCTCCATGGAAGGTCCAACGGCAGGTATTTTATTCTTCTTGAAGTTGCCAGCCAGCGGCATCACCACCCGCGTTCCGATATTCCGACAATACAATGATGTGGCTCAATTCGAGCCTGGTATGGGCCTTTCCCCAGATGTGGCGGCCAGCCAAAATAAACAAGATTTACTCAATGGCATTGACACCATCTTACAAACAGCCATTGACTTATCTGAATGATGTTATTGGCAAGGTCGTTGTTAATGTCAACGGCCTTCGTTGTTGACGAACATCATCCCGGGGGCATCCTGATGTCTGGTGACAAAGCCCCTGGACTCATAAAACTGGGTTTTGCCATGGGCTGAAAAAAAATTGAATGGCCCGAATGTGCGCTCGTTGACAAGCGGCTATCAAGCGGTTC